>NZ_NFIR01000010.1:0-111096 GCF_002159465.1 Eubacterium sp. An3 | reverse complement strand
CAGATCAGTATGAAAAAGAATACTATGCAGCATTAGATGAAAGAGCTGAAGCTTTAGCAGGGTAACTCAACATTAAAAGGGCATATTTAATTTGTACTTTTTCTTGACATAGGACCAAAAGTGTTTCCAGCTTTCGTTCACCCGGTGTAAGGTAATGTGTTTCTGTATCTGCATATATTGGAAACCCCGTGTATTCCTGCAAGTAATGAATTTGAGGGTAATATTCAGGCAGTTGTTTTGTTGCGCTTTCATAGCAAATGCCGGGGAGTGCATAGAGTGGTTTTGCCTTTTGTTGTGTATGGAGGACACTTTTTGCAAAGCGCCATTTCGAGGATTGTGCATTAGACAAAAGATACATCAGTCCACCAAACAACGGGAAGGTTAGGATCAGGATCGCCCATGCAGTTTTGTAGGCGCCTTTGTCTTTCTGGGAAACGATATAAAGCACCGCAATGATACTGACGATTGTCAGTAGGCGACTGAAATTTCGGGAAAGCTGACTTCCCCCAAGTACAAGGCATATAAGAAAATATACCTGTAAAAGTAGCAGGAGTATCGTCAACATCCTTCTACGGAATAAGACACGGAGCCAACGCTGGCGCATAATGATTCCCCCCCTTCAAACTCAAATCTACGGATTCTTTTTCCGCTGTTCGCAAAATTCCCAAAACTCTTTTGCAATGCGCTCGTAGGTGCTTTTTCCTACGAGATAGCTCATACAGTGGTCAGCGCCCGGAACAATCAGCAGACGCTTTTCTGATGTACAGGCTTTATAGTTTTCGTATGTCATTTCAACTGGAACAAAGTGGTCATCTGTTCCGTGGACAAAAAGAACAGGAATTTGGCAGTGCTTCAACGCTTCTGTAGTTGAGGCAGCATCAGCATCCATTTGGATGCGCTTTTTGCACATCCTATCGGCACCTGTTTTATGCAGAGCATAAGGAATATGCAGATTGCTTTCGGAGACATGTTTCCAAATTGCATGGAGCGAAGTAAATGCACTGTCCGCTGCGATTCCAAATACATTATCCGGCAGTTCCAGTTCGGACGCCATTAGCACAGAGGTTGCACCCATGGATACCCCGGCAAGATAGATGGGAATGCTTTTTCCTGTTTTCTCGTTTATCCAATTTGTCCATGCCAGGCAATCGTAGCGTTCCAGCAAACCTAAACTCATATGGTCGCCGCCGCTATTATTTTGTCCCCGCTGCTCTGCGTAGAGTACAGAACAATGATTATTGCGCCAGAAATCTGCGATTAGACCAAAATCATGTGACCAGGAGGAACGCCACCCGTGCATGGCAACTATAGTTCTTTTCGGTTCTTCGCAGGGACACCAATGCCCAATCAATGAAATTCCGTCGTGAGCAGTGATTTCCACCACGTCACAGCCGCTTTTTTCGAGCTGACCAGCTGCCTTTTTTACAATTTCAGTGGTTTCTATCATTTCAGGTGAACCGGACACACGCATTTTTCCGTTGCTTCTGTCCTGCGGCGCAACCCGATCCATGGCGAGCTGCATCATCTTTTTGGTTAGAAGATGATGCCAAAGCACACAAATCGCACTACCGGCAGCACCTATTATCAATCCTTTTTTCAATGAATCCTTCATAGCACGTCCTTTCATAACGTGGGTATAACTTACTCTTTGTCATTGGCAGTTTTCTTACTTAATTTTCTGCGATATGCGTAATATAACAGAATCGACATTGAGGCTTTTTCATAACCAAACTTGCCGAAGCACTGGAACGCCGCATTGAGAATGGTCAATCTCTTTTCTTCGGTCAGGGCCAAAAATTTGTTCAATTCATTTCCTTCTTCTTACACAATAACCGTTTCGGTTATTCAGAGTATAGCACCAATAACCGAATCGGTCAAGTGTTAATGCAGCAAGTGTATTGATGCGCTTTTTGCAAGCGTCATCTGCGCTCATGTCTGGATAAAAGAACTGATCCACCGATATATCGAACATTGTCACCATCTGATAAAAAGTGTTCAAGCTCGGATGCTGACCGTCGTTTTCGTTATATATGATGGTGCGGGGATCACGGTCAATGATAAGGGCCAGTTGATCCTGTGTCATCCCGCTGGTTTCTCTTTTGCGCTTTATCTCGCACCCTATATCGTGGAAATCAAATTTGCGCTCATCGCGTTCAAATTTCATAGACATCACCCAATGTAATTTTATATTTCAGGTAGTAGTATTTGAACGAATTACATTTTCGTGCAACTGCTGACTTGAACACACCGGTACTTTCGAGACTAATCTTCGTTGGTCTAACAGTATAAAAAGAAAACTTTTGAATCATACTCCAAAATACTTGACCGTTTCGGTTATTGGTGCTATACTCTAAATAACCGAAACGGTTATTGTGTAAAAAGGAGGAAATGAATTGGACAAATTTTTGGCCCTGACCGAAGAAAAGAGATTGACCATTCTCAATGCGGCGCTCCAGTGCTTCGGCAAGTTTGGTTATGAAAAAGCCTCAATCAATGATATTGCGGTAGCCGCACACATTTCCAAAGCGTCTGTGTTTCAGTATTTCGGCAGTAAAAAGCAGCTCTACATTTACCTGCTGGAATACTGCAAGAAAATCATAGAGGGACTATTTGATAAGGAAGCCCTCGATTCCGAAACAGATTTGTTCGACAGGATTCTGGCATCCAGCCGCATGAAAATGGAGGGGCTCCAAAATCAGCCTTTTATCTTGCAGTTTATTACCAGTGCCTGGGAGGAAAATTCTCCCGAGGTGACGGATACGCTGGCGATCCTGACGGAGGGGACCGGCAGATTCCGAAACGATCTTGTTCTGCGGGAAGAGGATGCTTTGAAATTCAAAGACCCAGAGGATGCCCAGCCGGTCTTTCAGATGCTGCTTCTGATGGCCGAGGGCTATGCGGCCGGGTACCGGGGGGCGGCGGCTTTCGATTTTCAGGCTGTCATGGAGGATTTTGAGAAGAACATCGCAATTCTGCGGAAAAATTTTTATAAGGAGGAGTATTTGAAATGAGTGAACAAGCGATTGTCTTGAATGAATTGACCAAGCACTATGGGAAGCATCGAGGAATCAATAACCTCAGTTTCTCTGTCAACCAGGGAGAGTTTTTCGGCTTTATCGGCCCCAACGGTGCGGGTAAGTCCACCACGATCCGCACCCTAATGGGGCTGATCCGTCCCACCGGAGGCAGCGCATCTATCTTCGATTTGGACTGTCACTCCAAGGCCAGCGTCATCGCCAGGGATGTGGGCTATCTGCCCAGCGAGAACAGCTATTACGAAAACATGAAAGTCCGTGAACTTTTGCAGTACACCGCCGATCTGTACGGCATGGACTGCAAGACAAAGATGAAGGAGCTTGCCGACAGGCTCAATCTGGATTTGTCCCGCAAGATTGCAGACCTTTCTCTGGGCAACAAGAAAAAGGTGGGTATCGTGTCTGCCATTATGACTTCGCCCAAACTGATTATTATGGACGAGCCCACCAGCGGATTAGACCCACTGATCCAGCAGGCTTTCTATGATATTCTGAAGGAGGAAAACAGCCGGGGCGCTACCGTGTTTTTTTCCTCCCATGTGCTGAGTGAGGTGCAGAAACTGTGTGACCGGGTGGCCATTCTGAAAGAGGGACAGCTTATTGGCATACAGTCCATCAAAGAACTGCGTGAGAGCGGCTATAAGAAAGTCTCTCTGAGCGCAAAGGAGGCTATCCCTCGCGATTTCTTTGATTTGTCCGGCATTGCGAACTATGCGGAGACTGCGGATAAGACCTCTGTTTCCTTTATGTATAACGGAAATATCACGGCGATTATTGACAAGCTTCACCTGCTGCATTTGGACGATGTGCTTTTGGAAGAGCCCTCTTTGGAGGAAATCTTCATGCACTACTATGCGTAAGGAGGTGTCGGGCATGGTCATTTTGAAATATGAACTGAAAAGGCACCGCAAATATATTTTGGGTTGGGCCATCGCCTTGGCTCTGTGTGTTTTTGTGATGACGCCTACCTATTACAGCTTTATGGATGTTTCCACCGGAGACCTCTATGAAACGCTGGGTACGAGTGATTTTTACAAAGGCGTTGGTGTGTCCATGGAATATCTGACCTCACCGTTGGGCATTTATGCGTTTCTTACCAGCTTTTTTATGATTGCGTCCGGTATTTTCGGGATGCACTTCGGTATCGCCATTCACACCAAGGAGTGCTCGGAGCGAACCTCTGAATATCTGTTTACAAAACCCCATACCCGAAAAACGATTTACTAGGCAAAGGCGTTCACGGTTTTTTTCGGCGTAGTGGTCGTGAGCATGGTATATCTTCTCGCCTCTTTTTTGGCGCTGGCCCTGTTCCGCTCCGGCATTGACTGGGGAGAGTTCTTTCTGATTGCTCTTTCCCTCATGCTGGTCACGCTGTTCCTTGCAGCTATGGGGCTTTTGGTTGGAATTCTATTTTCACGCAATCGAAGCCCACTTTTGACTGCCGGGTTAATTGTCTTTGTCGAGTACTGCGTCACCAGCTTCTCCAACATTGTCAGCAACCGTGCCATTAGTTTTCTGTCCCCGTACTCGTTCTTTAGTGCGGCTGAGATTTCCAAATCTGGCTTTTATGAGTTGGATTACTTGGGATGGTGTGTACTGCTGTTTGCCCTGTTTTTGGTGCTGTCTTATCGTGTCTTTTTGAAAAAAGACATCCAGTTCCGCTCATGAGGGGGTGCAAAGATGAAAACATTGGTGAAAAACGAATTCCGCCAAACCAGAAAGACCCTGCTGATCTGGCTGGGGATCATGTTACTGCTGTGCGGATTCTGCTATTTTGAACTTTTATCCTTGAAGGACAGTCTGGATGAGATGGCCCGGACAGTCGGCCAATTTCCTCGCTTGATCATGATCATGTTCGGTGTGAAAGGGGATCTCACGACTGCCCTTGGTTGGTACGCGTGTATCTATTTTTGGGAGGGGCTGTTGGCCTTTGCCTATGCAATCTCTCTGGGCCTGTCCTGTGTGGCGAGGGAAAAGAAATTTGGAACATCCGAATACCTGTTCACAAAGCCTGTGGAGCGGAAAACCATTGTTCTGGCGAAGGTGATCGTTTCAGCAGTGAACCTGCTGGTGTTCGCCCTGTTCAGCGGCGTGTGCAATTATTTCACGATCGTTCTTCCTTTGGGCGGTCTGGATCAGCCGGGAGCGGTGCTTTCCACAACGATGGGAATGTTCTTTACCCAGCTTCTCTTTTTTGCCTTGGGTCTGCTGTTTGCCAGCCTTTTCAAATCTTATAAGGCCGCGGTACGCGCCGGTACGGTTTTCGTATTGGCCGCCTATGTGTTGGCCTTTACTGCCGAGTACACAGGGAATCGTTTCTTGGATTATCTGACCCCTCTGCGGTACTATGATGTGTATGAAGTAGCACTAAATGGCGTCTATCTTTCCTACATCGTCTTAACAGTACTCATTGTGGGCGCGTGTGTAATGGTTTCTACAAGGCGGTGGAAACTGCGTGAGTTGTAAATGTAATTGTCCATAGATATTCTATTATCTGATGAAAAACAAAGAATGAAAAAAAACGAATGGCTATTATGCCCCAACTGCAACAAGAAAACGAGAATTAAAATCTGTGATAATACAGTACTTGAAAATTTTCCGCTATACTGTCCGAAGTGCAAACGGGAAATAATAATCAGCGTAAAACAATTCAATACCACAGTTATCACAGAGCCAGACGCATAGACGCAGAGCCGATAACCCGTTAGCCTTGTGCTGCGGATTATCGGCTCTTTTTGCTTTTAAGATAGAAAAGGAGACAAAACCATGAGTAATTCTATTAAAGACAGCGCACAGGCTTTCGCCGTCAATCAAGTGCTGAAATATGTTGACAGCAATCCGCAGGAAGCATTCCCCAAGTTGTTAGATTGGGCGGATAAGTTCGATAAGGATAACCTCTATCTCACACAGCGCCAGCAAATCCGTAAGGTGATGGAGCAGCCTGACAGCAACTGGATGCGCCTGATCAACAGCCTTTGGACGGACATTGATTCTGAAGTCCGCAAAGTGTTCTTCCGCAATTTTATTGTCAATGCATCTCTCTTAGGCAGCCGCAAGCAGGTGGCTAATCGTGAAAAGTACGGCTGCAATATCCCCTGGGCAATCCTGATGGACCCCACTTCCGCCTGCAACCTTCATTGCACCGGCTGTTGGGCGGCAGAATACGGTAATAAGCTGAATCTGAGCTATGAGGAACTGGATGACATCATCAATCAGGCCAATGAACTGGGAACCTATATGTTCCTCTACACCGGCGGTGAACCTATGGTACGCAAGAACGATCTGCTCCGCCTGTGTGAAGCGCATCCTGACTGCGTATTCTCTGCCTTTACCAACGGTACCCTTATCGATGAGAAGTTTGCCGATGAGATGCTGCGGGTGAAGAACTTCTACCCGGCCATCAGCATTGAAGGCTTCGAGGAAGCTACTGATTTCCGCCGTGGCAAGGGTACTTATCAGGCTACTATGCGGGCGATGAAGATTCTGAAAGAAAAGAAGCTGCCTTTCGGCGTATCTGGGTGCTATACCAGCAAGAACATCGACTCCATCAGCTCGGATGAGTTCTTCGATCATCTGGTGGAGTGCGGTGCGAAGTTCGCATGGTTCTTCCACTATATGCCTGTGGGCAACGATTCCGCTGTGGAGCTGCTCCCGTCTCCTGACCAGCGTGAAAAGATGTATAACCGCATCTGCGAATACCGTAGCACAAAGCCTATTTTCACAATTGACTTTCAGAATGATGCGAAATTTGTAAACGGCTGTATTGCTGGTGGCCGCAACTATCTGCATATCAATGCCAATGGTGACATTGAGCCTTGCGCTTTTATCCATTACTCTGACTCCAACATCCGTGAAAAGACCCTGCTGGAAGCATATCAGTCTCCGCTGTTTATGGCCTATCACGACGGTCAGCCCTTTAATGATAATATGTTCCAGCCGTGTCCTATGCTGGAAAATCCTGAATGTCTGCGTAGCATGGTAAAGAAATCCGGTGCCCATTCTACCGAGTATCAGTCCCCGGAAAGTGTTGACCATCTGTGTGATAAGACTACACTTTATGCAGAAACCTGGAAGCCGAAGGCCGATGAGCTGTGGGCTGCTTGTCAGGGCTGTAGTGGGTGTAAGAAGTGATGGACGGCTATCAAATTTTCACAGATGCCACCTCAGATCTCGCACCGGAGTTAACCGCAGGTCTGCCATCTGTTGAAATGATTCCTATGAATGTTGAGATCGGCGGAACAGAATACTCATATGGTTCCCCGGAAGGAATCACAGCCAAGGAGTTCTACCGCTTGCAAAGAGCTGGGAATTTTGCAACGACCTCACAAATCAACCCAACGATTTATTTTAAGCATTTTGAACCCTGTCTGCGACAGGGAACCGATATTCTGTATCTCTGTTTTTCCTCTGGTCTGTCAGGTACATATCAGTCTGCGTTTTTAGCGGTTGAAGAACTACAGCAGGAATATCCGGAAAGAAGAATCATCTGCATTGATACGCTTGCTGCCGCAGTGGGTGAAGGGTTTTTAGTCAGAGAAGCTGCGAAAAAGCAGAGGGAAGGACTGTCTATTGATGAATTGGCTTCTTGGGTCATGGAACACCGATTAGAGGTATGTCATTGGTTTACGGTTGATACCTTTACCCATTTGAAACATGGCGGGCGGGTTTCAGGTGCCGCAGCCGCAATGGGAACGGCTTTGCAGATCAAACCGTTGCTTCATGTGGACAGCGAAGGAAAGCTGCAAGCAGTGGAAAAACCTCGTGGAAGAAAAAAGGCTGTTACCACTCAGATTGCCCGAATGGAACAGGGCTGGAAACCTGAACTTGGTAAATCGATTCTGATAGGTCATGCCGATGACCCTGAAGCAGCAGATATGCTGAAAGAAAGGTTGTTGGAACAATTCCCGGATTCTGAGATTTGTATTGCTTATATTGGCCCTATCATCGGAGCACACACCGGTCCCGGCGCACTGGCATTGATTTACTGGGGAAATAATCGATGACGGAGGATTTGTAGATACGCAAAAAAGCATTCTCCATCATAGAAAAATATAGTTTTGTTTAGAGCTGCCGGGTAACTTATGCTCGGCAGCTTTGAACTGTCTGCTAGAAGTAGTAGGAGGTGAACATATGGTTCCGCATGTATTGGGCGTAGGATACGCCTATAATGAATATGAGGTTACTGCTGGCCGATGGAAAGAATTTGAAATTGAATTTGACTATGCTGATAATATTAAACAAGCGGCCGCAATGCTGTCTTTTAAAGAATATATATGCGTAGCTATTTGCTCTGATGTGATTCCACAAGACGATTTGGATATCTTGAGACAAAAACGTGCGGTACCAATTATTGTTGTGCCACCTTCATATTCGGAGGAACAGCGGTATGCATGTGTCCATTTTGGTGCTGCTCAATATTTACATACCTATAATCATCCTATGGTAGAAATGTTTTCAGAGAAAAATAGTATGAGAAATTGTTTGAAAATACCAAAAGATAAAAGAAGACCGCTAACAATCATCACTGTGAAAGACTTGTCTTTCTGCTTAGAGTACAGGTCTGTAGAGATAGCTGGGGTATGCATTGATTTGACCGAAAAAGAGTTTGATATTCTTGCGCTGCTAATTATGAATCAACGGCAAGTCTATACTTATGAAATGATAATGGATTCTGTTTGGCATGATGATTTTTCGTTTTATTCACGCAATGCGATTTCAAGCCATATAAGTAATTTACGGAAAAAGTTAAAAAGTTCGGAAACTGCATCAGAACATATTAAAAGCATTCGAGGAATAGGCTACAAATTCGAAGTATAGGTATTTCTTGTGCAAATCTTGTATAAATCTAAAGTAAATCTTGCTTTCTGTTCTATACCATAGCTCTCAATAATGGCGAGCAGCTGTTAATTGAGTAATGGTTCAATGAAAACGCGGCTTGCTGAATAGCTGCCGCTTTATACTGCGTAGACAGAAAGGTTATTTACAGCGGCATATAGGAGGATGCCGCTTTGTTTGTTTTAACCTTTTACAGTTCTCATAATCTTCACTTGCTAAAAAAAGTGTAGCTTCCCCTCCGGGGCAGTTCGGCAACCTGTCGGTATTATCGTTCTGCGCAAACCGGAATAATAATGATCTTTTTTGTTGCGCCAGTTTCCTGGAATGGGAGACTGGCGCTTTTGCTTGTCGTTTTTTGCCGAATGTCCCCAAACGGCCTCGATGCCGTTCCCCGCCTCCATTCGATTCACCCGCTAATCACCCGTGAATCGAAATGGAGGTACATAATGAAGAAAGTCAATCTTCGGGATCTGTATCCCGATGTTTATAAAACCGATGCCTTTTTGGAAGTAACCGATGAAGTACAAGCGGTGTTTCAGTCTGACGAGCGAGCTGAAGCAGCCTATGAGCGAAAAATGTATCGCTATAAGGCGCAGTACTCCCTGGACTGTGAGAATGGAATTGAAAATGCGGTCCTGCGAAAGCTGGAGACGCCGGAGATGCTTCTGGAGGAAAAGCAGCTGCGCGAGCAGATTTACTCCGCCGTGATGGCTTTGCCGGAGAAACAGGCAAAAAGAATTTATGCTCGGTACTATCTGGGGATGAGCGTAAATGAGATTGCCGGAGCCGAAGGTGTAGATCCGAGCCGTGTCCGTGACAGCATCCGGCGTGGGCTGAAACAGTTGGCAAAAATTTTTTGATAAAGTTTCATTTGAAGCGCCTGTTTTTTGCCCCTTTTGTCAGTGTTAATAGAAGGACAAGTTTTCCCCTTCGATGGTACTTTGACAATTGAATAGACGGCATTTCTGGTACATAACCCATGTACGAGCGAATCAGGCGCGCCGCCAAGATGGACAGCCAAGGAGGTGATAAACAAGGCTGTTCCCAGCGATCAACGCCAGCCTGAGACCCGGAGGTGGCACTTCGAGCGCGAGGACTCCATGGGGGCTTAAAGATACTTGTTCACACCCGCCCACGGACTTGAGGCGGAACCCTGCGGCGCACGAGTAAAACGACGCTGCGGAGTTATGACATCCGCGCCAGCGGAGACCGGGAATGTCCCCATCGTCAGGGATGCGTGGCAAATGTGGCGAAAGCGAACTTCAAATTCAAGAGAGCTGCGTCCGGTTACCGTAAGCAACAACAGGTCATCATCCAGATGCAGTTTTCTTTTCAAAGTTAGATACCATGCACTGGCAGTTTCGGCTGCCAGTGCATTCATGTGATTTTGAAAGCACGATGACAACCTTGACGGAATGGAGGGAATATGATTTATGGAAAAACTGATTACACGAAAAGAAGCTGCCAGAATCCTGGGAATCAGCATTGCGACCTTGGATGCGGCCCGTAACAACGGCTTGATTTCTTATGTTCAGTATGTGCAGAACGGTTGTGTATATTTTACTGATATGGGCCTTCAGGAGTATATCGCAAAATGCACCCACCGGGCAAAACCGATGGAAAAGAATGCGACTTACCGCAAGACCCGGAACGCCGGAGCATGAGCCAATCCGTATCCTTGCTGGAACTGAAGATCTCTGATAAAACAAAGATACAGCGCTGGAGATTATTTTAGGAGGTGACGGAATTGGCAAAAAGGAAAATGATAATTCCTGAATATGGAACGGTTATAAAAAAAGGTGTCCTGTATTACAGAACAAGAATCAAAGATGCAGATGGAAAACTCGTTGCCCTTTATGCAAGAACGCCCGAAGAACTTTATAATAAGGAAACGATTGCGTTGGAGCAGATTGAGAACGCCACATTTCATCGAAAAACACCCACGGTTGCAGAGTATTGTGAGAAATGGCTGTTGATGCAGTCTGTTCATGTTCGTACCACGACTTTGACGGACTATACCTCAAAGGTACGGCGTCATATCATTGCGGAATTAGGTGATAAGCGGATGGGAGAGGTCAGCCTGGATGATATTCAGCTTGCACTTGTCTCTGTTTCAAAAAAATCTGCATCGGTATATAAGTCGGTCGTGATCCTGTATAAATCTATTTTCCGTGCAGCAAAGGAAAGCCGGATTATAGATAATAACCCGACGATCTATCTAACGACAAAGGGTGGCGGCGTTCCGCAGAAAGATAAAGCGGCGCTGACAGACGAGCAGGTCGAGCGCTTATTGGATGCGGTGGAAGGACTGCCAACCTATGTGTTTGTGATGCTTGGATTGTACGCAGGCTTGCGGCGGGAAGAAATCCTCGCCCTGAAATGGGATTCGGTCTATCTTGATGGAAACTTTCCTTATTTAACAGTGCGGAGAGCATGGCATACAGAAAACAACAGGCCGGTGATTCTGGAAGAATTAAAAACGAAGGCTGCCGAGCGAAATATTCCACTGCCGACCTGTTTGGCTGAGTGCCTGAAAGAGACAAAGGAAAATTCGACTTCGGAGTATGTGGTGCCGAACCGGGACGGCGATCCGCTGTCCTATACGCAGTTTAAGCGGCTGTGGCAGTATGTTGTCACCAGAACAGTCAAGGAACGGTCCTACTACCGATATGAGGATGGAAAGCGGGTAAAGCATACGGTCACACCTGTTCTTGGAGAAAAGGCGGCGCATAACGGTAATGTTGTTTACAGCCTGGACTTTGAAGTAACACCGCATCAGTTGCGACACACCTACATCACGAATCTGATTCATTCGTCGGTAGACCCCAAAACGGTGCAATACCTGGCAGGCCATGAAAGCAGCAAAATTACCATGGACATTTACGCAAAGGTCAAATACAACAGGCCGGATGAGCTGGTCAGAACGATGGGTAACGCATTTTCGCAATGGGATTCAGTGTGAGCATAAAATAACAAACGCGAAAACGAAGCAGGAGCGAGGCAAGGATGTCTCGCTCTTTGCTTTACATAGGCCGTATCTTTGATTAAGTCTGTACTTTCTGATAAAAAGAGAGTGTAGATACGGAAACTGCACGTTATCAGGAAAGGAAGGTCAAAGATGGCGAAAATGAAAACAGAGGTTCCGCAGTACGGAACCATTATGCAAAAAGGAATCCAGTATTACAGAACCCGGATCATGGACGCAGATGGCAAGCAGGTGAGTTTGTATGCTGCTACTTGCGAAGAATTATATGAGAAGCAATTAGAAGCGCGGCGACAGGTGGAGGAGATCATCTTTCGTCGGCAGCATCCGACAGTGGCCGAGTATTGTCAGAAGTGGCTGCTGATGCAGTCGGCAAAGGTATCTGCTTCTACATTGAGAGGATATACTGCTGACATGAAGAACTATATCATTAAGCCTTTGGGTGAGATGTATATGGAAGAAGTGACCGCAGATGATATTCGGCTGGCGCTTGTACCGCTGTCAAAAAAATCGGAGGGGTTATACAGCACAGTAAATATGCTTCTCAAGTGTATTTTCTACTCGGCAGAGCGCAGCCAGATACTTGAGCATAACCCCTGTGTAGGAATATCGGGAAAGGGCGGAAAGCCAGCGAAAAAGAGGGAGGCATTGACAGATCAGCAGGTAGAAGTGCTTCTGGATACGGTCAGGGAGCTTCCTCCCTACTTGTTCATTATGCTTGGGTTATATTCCGGTCTGCGCCGGGAAGAAATCCTTGCGCTGCAATGGGACTGTGTATTCCTGGACGAGTCTACTCCCTATATCTCGGTAAGGCGAGCATGGCGCACGGAACATAACAGACCCGTGATTTCCACTGTTCTAAAGACCAAGGCGGCTAAAAGGGATATTCCGATTCCCAAGTGCTTGGTGGACTGCCTGCGTGAAGCCAAAACAGCATCAAAGTCGGACTATGTGATTTCGGATAGCGAAGGACAGCCGTTAGCTGCATCGCAATTTCAAAGGGTATGGCAGTATGTAGTTGTTCGGTCTACCAAGCCGCGCAACTACTATAAGTATGTGAATGGGCAGAGCATCAAGTACACGGTTACACCAACGCTGGGCATGACACAGAGGAATCAACCCAAAATCAAATATACGCTGGATTTTGATGTGACCCCACACCAGCTCCGGCACACATACATCACGAACCTGCTTTATGCCGGAGTTGATCCCAAGACGGTTCAGTATCTTGCAGGACATGAAAACAGCAAAACAACTATGGACATCTATGCTAAGGTCAAGTATAATAAGCCAGAGGAGTTGTTCAGTGTAGTAAACGGTGCTTTTCATCAGAACGCTGCTGATTGAAAAACAGCCATTTTCCGTGGTTACCACATAGGATAACTGAACAGCGAAAAGTCCGGAAAAGCCCGAAATACCAAGGAAAAACGGCTCAAAAACGAGCGCAGTACGGTCTCAAGGCAGCCCGTCGCGCTCCGCAGTTCAGCAAGCGCTGATTTCAGTTCAAAACAGCTCAAAAAACCCCGAAACCATGCGGTTTTCGGGGTTTTTCCTTTTCAGATTGTTTGCCCTGTTTTGGCATAGTCTGACCTGTTTTAACCCGATTTTTATGGGTTAAATAAAGGACAACCACCCCTAAAATGAGGGCTAATGGGTTAAATAATAGGACAACTTTTTTGGCCTTTCCCTCTCCCCCAAGGTCGTTTTTTCCTTTTAAGCCCTCTGCATTTTTATGCAAAATCGGTTTGGCAGAGTTTGACCAAATATGAACAAATGAATATGATTTTATTGCGAAAGCGTTCAGTGTACCTGCTGGGCGCTTTTTGCATTTCCAGGGACTAATGTTCCGGGATCAGAAAAAGCCGTCACTCTTTTTATCGAAAGAAGTGGCGGCTTTTTCTATTTCCAGAACCGAACGCAATCAACAGAAACGAGGTGAAACATAATGAACACGCAAATCATCGCCGTCGCCAACCAGAAGGGCGGCGTCGGCAAAACGACCACCTGCGCCAACTTAGGGATAGGGCTGGCCCAGGCCGGAAAGAAAGTGCTGCTGGTGGATGCTGACCCCCAGGCCAGCCTGACCATCAGCCTGGGCAACCCGCAGCCGGACAAGCTGCCCTTCACCCTCTCGGACGCGATGGGCCGCATCCTGATGGACGAGCCGCTCCGCCCCAGTGAGGGCATCCTACACCACCCGGAGGGCGTGGACCTGATGCCCGCCGACATCCAGCTCTCCGGCATGGAGGTCAGCTTGGTGAACGCCATGAGCCGGGAGACCATCCTGCGGCAGTATCTGGACACGCTCAAAGGACAGTACTCTGACCGACAAGGAGAACGCCGGTGCTGCCCTGCTGGACGCTTGCAAGGAGGTCAAAGGGTCCGACCCGGTGCTGGTGGGCAGCTATCGAGGGTTTGCCATGTCAGTGGAATTTAACTTTTTTTCAAAGGAGTATACGCTCCTGCTGAAAGGCCAGATGACCCACCGGGCGGCCCTGGGCACCGACCCGCGCGGCAACCTGACCCGCATCGACAATGCCCTGGCGCAGATGCCCCAGCGGCTGAAGGCGGTGAAGGACCAGCTGGACAATCTCTACCAGCAGCAGGCCGCCGCCAAAGCCGAAGTGGGCAAGCCCTTTCCCCAGGAACAGGAGCTGCGGGACAAGTCCGCCCGGCTGGCCGAGCTGGATGTATTGCTGAACATGGACGGCCGGGGCCGACCTGCGCCGGAAGCGGTGCTTGCCAAGAGCAACCGCCCCTCGGTGCTGGAAGGGCTGAAACGCCCGGTACCGCCGCGCAGCCCGGACAAGAAACCCAAACACCACGGACAGGAGGTGCGATAACATGAATACCGACAAAAACACGGCCCTCTATGAGAAGATGACCGCCGAACAAGACAAGTTCCGGGACTGGCTGAAAAACCAGCCCCCGGAGGAAATTCTAAAGCATACCTACGAGTACACGGTCCGAGAGGACATTTTGATGGCAATGGAGGAACTGGATCTGCCCCAAAGCCGAGCCGCCGCACTGCTGGCGTCCCCGTCCCCGCTGGCGGATGTCTACAAGGAGTTTGCCGACCGGGAGACTTCCTACATGGATATGGTGCGGGACAGCATCGAGCAGCGGGCCGAGGCGGCGCTGGATGCTCAGCGGGAACGGCCGCTCTACCGGCACGACGCCGCCTATGCCCGCGAACAGGGTGATGCGCGGCAGGACTATCTGCGGTTCCAGCCGCTGACGCCGGAGGAAATCCACGCCGAGGCCGCCCGGCTCTTGCAGGAGCTTCGTGCGCCGGATACCCCCAACAGCCCCCACGGCACCCACTACATGGCCCGCGTGTCGCCGGACTTTCTGGCCCGCGCAGGCACCCAGGCCCACGACCAGCTGATGGCACTGTTGCCGTTCCGCAGCCTGGTAATCACCGGGATGGTGGACCGGCCCGGCACCTATGTCACGATCCTGGCCAAAGAGGACCGCAGCAAGGAGCTGCGCCAGCGCCGCCCCTCGGTCCGCCGCCAGCTGAAACAGGAGCCTCGCCCCGCTGAAAAGCCGGAGAAAAAATCCCCTGCGCATAAGAAAAAGGAGCCGGAGCGGTGAGCGGCCCCAAGCGCAAACGGGAGGTGCAGCTGAACTTCCGGGTCTCGCCGGAAGAACTGGCGCTGATTGAGCAGAAGATGGCCCAGCTAGGGACAAAGAACAGGGAAGCCTATCTGCGCAAGATGGCCCTGGACGGGTATGTGGTGCGCCTGGAACTGCCGGAGCTGAAAGAGCTGGTCTCCCTGATGCGCTATTCCAGCAACAACCTCAATCAGCTGACCCGCCGCGTGCATGAGACCGGGCGTATTTATGACACCGACTTGGAGGATATATCCCGGCGGCAGGAGGCTTTGTGGGATGGGGTGCATCAGGTATTGACCCAACTGGCAAAGCTGGCGTGACAGGGGCATACGCCCCTGCTGAGAGGGAGGTCCGGCGCGTGCAGGCTTGCTGCGCTGGGCCTCCCTCTTTTTTCTTTGCCCGTATCGTTGCAGTTTTGTATGACATCGAGGATAATGGAGACAGAAACGAGGTGATGGCTGATGCTGACGTTTGAAAATGTTTTGACGGTGTTCCGGGATTACCTGCGGCAAGACCTGGAGGAAGAAGTCCTCCCATGTAGGCGCGGCTATGTACGATTGACCTGGAACAAGGATTCCCGCTACTGCGTGGACGGCATCCTCTGCCGGACCCCGGAGGAACTGTTTGATCTGCTGCTCACGGATTACCAGGACTTTGAATTGCTCCGCCGGACGAAAGGCCGACGGGAAGTTACAGAGGCCGATGAAAAAGCCGTGGAAGAACTGTGCCAGTCATACCTGGACTGGCGGAAGGAGGCGCTGAAATGAGAGCTATATGGTTTATCTTGAAACTGGGGTTGAAAATCCTTGCTGCGCCGGTGGTGCTGGCGCTGGCCCTGTTCACCTGGGTGTGCTTCGGGCTGCTGTATGTATCCAGCTTTATTTTTGGCCTGGCCTCCACGGTGGTGGCGCTGCTGGGGATCGCGGTGCTGGTGACCTACTCGCCGCAGAATGGCATCATCCTGCTGGTGATCGCCTTCCTGGTCAGCCCGGTGGGCCTGCCGATGGCCGCCGCCTGGTTACTTGGCAAGGTGCAGGATCTGCGGTACATGATCCAGGATGCAGTATATGGCTAAATAGAAAACACAGAATTGCCGGGAGTGAGTGCCCGGCAATTTTCGACTTTACTTTTATGCTAATTTCATAGATAAGATTAGCACGAAAGTAAAGTTTACTTCCGTCAAAAGCGCAAAAAAATCAGGGTGTCGGAGTGTGTGATTTCTCCGGCACCCTGATTGAGTTTAATTGCCCGGTGTAGCTTTTTTTATGGCCACATACTTTTGATGTTGGCTTCGAGGCTTATCCGGGATGGTCATTTGCAACTGCCCCTGATCCAGTAGTGGCCGCAAGTAGCGTTTTGTAAATCCTTTTGTATTTTTATATCCACAATGTTCTGCAATTTCCGCTTTGGAGCGTGGTGCTGCGCAAAAGGCTAAAATCTGATTCGCAAGCGTCACTTGGGTCTCCACTTGGGTCCTCACTTGGGTCTCCACTTGGGTCCCGTCCTTCGGCCCAACCTTTTCCACCGCAACCGGGGCCAGCGGAACCACCGTGCGGAACACATCGCCCTCGATAAATTCCGGCGTCCCGCCGGAGTAGAGCTTCGTGTATTTGTAAGTATTTCGCATCCCGGACCCTAGCTCGTCCGCCAGTCCGATCTCTCGGAACACTTTGGAGATGGGCGGATTCTTGGCATACGGCTCAAAGGAGGATAGATGCAGGGCACCATGCCCGTGAGAACGGTTGGCATTTTCGGTATAGAGCCGGTCGCGCTCGATCACAAACTTTGCCACATAGCCGCTGGAGTAATCCCGGTGAGCCAGGCTGTTGGAACAGATTTCGCGCAGGATACGGTCTCTGGCGCTGACGCTCTGGACGCCCTCCTGCACAAAAGGGTCGCTGAGGTGCTTTTGGCCGAAAGCAATCAGCCGGTCATAGGTTTCCAGCAGATTGGTGATGATAACGTCCCGGTCATCGTAACGGTCCACGTTTTCTACCCGGAAGATGGCGTCCGTCTTGTGCTGCGGCAGCACGGACAGGATCGTGGAGTCCTTGCCAAACAGGAGAATCGCCGCCAGGGTGATGCCTTCTATCTGCCGTTCGGGGTCTTTCAAAATCAGCCCGGCGCTGCGCAGCAGTTCTTCATCCGATAGGGACTTCCACGGATGGTTGGCCGTGCGGCTGGCGGTCATGGCTCTGGCGCGCTCAATCAGGTCGGGACGCAGGTCCTCCATTTGGAAACGCGTCACTTTGTTGACAAAATAGCTGCCGCTTTTCCGGGCGTACAACTGGTACACCAGGTCAGAATTGTCGGTTATATCAATATCCGCTTCGTGGTTGCGGTCAAAAATGCGTCCGTGGTGGCGGCAGACCTGGCTGCCGGACGGCACCTGAATGACCAGCAAGGTACGACCATTCACCGCACAGGTTTCCGGCTGCAAGTAAAGAGGCGGATTGATTTTCTGCCCGTTGTTGATGGAAGTCACAAAGTCCTTTTTCATGCGGTCCACTGCGTCCGGGGCGACGCCCAAAATTTCCCCACTGTCTTTGACGCCCAGGAGGATGGTGCCACCGTCCCGGTTGGAAAACGAGCAGACGGTATCGTAAACATCCTTTGTGATCTCGGTAGTGGATTTCTTAAACTCCACCTGGATGTTTTCGCCGCCTTGAATCAGTTTCAGAAGTTCGGTTTCTGTCATAGGAGCAACAGCCCCCTTTCGATGTGGATTTATACGTTCTTATTATACGGGATTTTTCACGCATTATCAAACCCATTCTGCGTGGGTATATAATTCTGAAATGGTTCTCTGTGATTCTAGAAAATGCAGACAGTGTCAGGCGAATTAAGCTGCGATTCGGCACCGCCTTTGATCAGTCAAATCAATTCGACAGATAGTGTCTGTCAAAAAGGAGGGAAAATCATTATGGCCACAACCCGCATTATGCCCCTGCACGCCGGCAAGGGCCGCACGGTCGGCAAGGCGATCAGCGACATCATCGACTATGTAAAAAATCCCGATAAGACCGACCACGGCAGGCTCATTACCAGCTACCAATGCGACAGCCGCGTGGCCGACGCCCAGTTCCTTCTTGATAAGCAGACCTACGCTGCCCGCACCGGCCGTGTGCGCGGCAAGGATGACGTGATCGCCTACCACCTGCGGCAGTCCTTTGTGCCGGGCGAGATCACGCCGGAAGAAGCCAACCGGCTGGGCGTGGAGCTGGCCCGGCGTTTTACCAAAGGCAAGCACGCTTTCATCGTCTGTACCCACATCGACAAGGCTCACGTCCACAACCATATTATATGGAACTCCACCACGCTGGAGTGTGACCGCAAGTTCCGCAACTTTTGGGGCAGCACCCGCGCCGTCCACCGTCTGAGCGATACCATCTGCGTTGAGAACGGTTACTCCATTGTGGAGGCTCCCAAGCGGCGCGGCCAGAGCTACAACAAGTGGCTGGGTGACGCGGCGAAGCCCTCCCACAAGGAGCAGCTGCGTCAGGCCATTGACCGGGCACTGGCGCAGAAACCGGCCAGCCTGGAGGAGCTGCTGCGCCTGTTGGAACAGGACGGCTTCACCGTTCACCGGCGCGGAAAAAACATCTCCATCGGCGCGGAGGGCTGGGGCAACAATGTCCGCTTTGACCGGCTGGGGGACGGCTACACGCTGGACGATCTGTTGGCGGTCCTCTCCGGCCAGAAAGAACATATGCCCCGCAAGCAAGCCGTCCCGCAGGCCGCTCCGCCGAAGGTCAATCTGCTGGTGGACATCCAGGCAAAACTCCAGGCCGGAAAAGGTGCCGGGTACGCCCGCTGGGCCAAGGTGTTCAACCTCAAGCAGATGGCACAGACCCTCAACTACCTGTCCGAACATGGGCTGCTGGATTATGCCGATTTGGAAACCAAAACAGCAGAGGCGACGGCCCGCTATAATGCGCTGTCCGATCAGATCAAGGCCGCTGAGAAGCGCATGGCCGAGATTGCCGTGCTGCGCACCCACATCGTCAACTACGCCAAGACCCGCGAGACCTATGTGGCCTACCGCAAGGCCGGGTATTCAAAGAAATTCCGGCAGGAGCATGAGGAGGAAATCTTGCTGCACCAGGCCGCCAAGGAAGCCTTCAACGAGCTGAATGTGAAGAAGCTGCCCACCATCAAGGAGCTTCAGACCGAGTACGCCCAGCTACTGGCGGACAAGAAAAAGGCTTACGGTGAGTACCGGCAGGCCCGCGCCACCATGCGGGAGCTGCTGACGGTCAAGAATAACGTGGATCGGGTCCTGGCGATGGAGCAGACCGAGCCGCAACAGAAAGAAAAAGACCACGGCCAGCGGTGAGCTGGTCGCAGTCAAAAGCGTTCACAAGAACGCGCAGCCACAGATTGAAAATCTGTGTTCCAAGGGGGCTTGGGGGACTTCCCTCAACAAGCGCGTGGGGCTATCTGGATAGCCACAGGCATCGCTTGCCACTTTTGTTCGCAAACAATATCCGTATCCTTTACACGATGATTTACTTTTATTATCATAGTCGTAATAAGTATATAAACTACTTACATATAAGCACCTAAAATATGAAAGGGCTGATAAAATGATGACCTTTGAAAAGGTTTTAGAAGTATTCAACGATTACCTAAATAAAGATAGTGTTTTGGAGGTGGTGAACACTAAGCGAGGATACACCGTTATGATTTGGGATGAAAAAGATGAGCAATGGTTTGGTGTGGAACATTGCAAAGCCCCCGAGCTTTTACGGGATGCCTTACTTGATGGCTATCGTGATTTTTTAGAGCAACAACTTACTCATAACCGCAGGAGTTTAACCGAAACAGAAATCTTAGATATTCAAAACCGATGTGAACAGCTTTATGATTTGTGTGGAGAATAAAAAAATAACCTAAAAAGTGCGATAGCCTGTGTAGGTGTCGCACTTTTTTCAGTTGGCTTGGCTTACGAAAACAGCGTTAATTATTCCGCAGTTTCTCTTGCCTTTTTCAAGCCTTGAGCCGTAGCTTCCATCACGATAAGCTCCTTTTCTTCCATATCATTCAACAGTACATCAACTTGTTTGCGGCGATTGTTGTCGCCATCTTCATTGCATGGAAAAAAGAACTGGTCTACAGAGATGTCAAGCAAGGTAGTAATGAGATAAAATTTGTTAAGCCTTGGGTGCTGCCCCCTGTTCTCTATATACATAATAGAGCGTGGCGTAAGGTCTACCAGTTGGGCAAGATATTCCTGTGTCCACCCTTTTGCTTCCCGAGCTTTTTTTATCGCTATACCTAACGGCTTAAAATCAAGTTTTCTTTCATCTTGGTACATTTTAATATCATCCTATATCATTGTACATTTCGGGTGATGATATTTGAACGAAGTATGATTTTATGTTTAGTAGTGTATAATTTCGTATTAGTGGAGAGAAACTTGCTATTATTCGTCATTCCGTATATAATAATTATATACTCTTTGCGAAAGGAAGTTGATATTATGAATTACATTTCTGTGAAAGCCGCTTCTGAAAAATGGGGCATATCGGAAAGACGGATACAAAAATTATGTGAGGAAAATCGCATTGACGGAACTGAAAAATTTGGTCGTGCATGGATGATACCAAAAGATGCAGAAAAACCCGTTGATGGACGTATGAAAACAAGGAACAAACAGGAGGAGAATCATGGAATTTAATGAAAAGCTACAACAGCTTAGGACTGGAAAGAACTTAACGCAGGAACAACTTGCGGAGCAATTATATGTATCAAGAACAGCCATTTCAAAATGGGAAAGCGGCAAGGGTTACCCTAACATTGAGTCGCTCAAGTGTATTTCTAAATTCTTTTCTGTGACCATAGATGAACTGCTATCGGGCGAAGAACTGATTACACTTGCCGAAACTGAAAATCGTTCCAACTTGAAAAAAATTTACAGTTTCATTTATGGAATATTAGATATGATGGCGGTTACTTTTATACTTTTGCCGTTGTATGGTAACCTTGTTGACGGATATATTTATTCTGTCAATCTACTTTCATTTACAGACACTACCCCAATATATCTTGCAATCTATTGGATTGTTTTTATTGTTTTGATTGCACTTGGGATAGCGAAACTGATGTGTGTTTGTTTTGAAAAGGAATCATGGAGCAACATAATCACAAAATGCTCTCTCGTGCTGAGTACGCTTTTTATCTGCTTCTTCGCTGCGGCAAGACAACCCTATGTAACCGCCCTTATGTTTCTGCTATTTGTTGCTAAAATATTTGTCTGGATAAAGCAAACCCAAACAAAGTAAAATGCCATAAACCCTTTAAAATAGGCTCTGACACGATAAGTGTCGGAGCTTTTTTCGTGCTGACATCTATTGTGTCGGCATTGTGACGGTAGATTTCTTGGCTTCTATGCAATACTCGTGGATAATAAGATTGTGGTCAGCGAAAACAAGAACAGCAACCCACGGAAAGGAGAATCAAATATGGATTATATCATTGAAACAGAAAATCTTACGAAGCGATACGGAACAGCCACCGTTGTCGATAAGGTAAATCTTCATGTGCCAAAGGGCAAAATTTATGGTTTGCTCGGCAGAAACGGAGCAGGCAAAACCACAGCAATGAAAATGATGTTGCAGCTTGCTTTCCCAACGGAGGGAACGGTACGCTTGTTTGGCACAAACTATAAGGAAAATATCCATACCCTTTATAGCAAAGTAGGCTCTATTATCGAAACACCGGGATTTTACAGTAATTTAACAGGGTATGAGAATTTGCAAATTCTCGCTAAACTGCGAGGGGGAGTATCTAAAAGTGGAGTAGAAAAAGCTCTTGAAGTTGTGGGGCTGCATAAGGAGAAAAGAAAAGTCTTTTCCGATTATTCCCTCGGAATGAAGCAACGGCTTGGTATTGCCGCCGCCATTATGCACGAGCCGGAGCTTTTAATACTTGACGAACCGATTAACGGACTTGACCCCATTGGAATAGTTGAAATACGCTCATTTTTATCTGAACTTAGTCACAATCATGGCATTACCATTTTTATCTCAAGCCATGTTTTAAGCGAGATTGAACAGATAGCAGATATTATCGGCGTTATGCACGAGGGGCATTTAGTAGAGGAAGTGAATATATCCGAGCTTCACAAAAGGAATCGAAAATACATTCAATTTGATTTATCTGACAGTGAGATAGCCGGAAAGATTTTAGAAAACCACTACCACATGACGGATTTTACAGTGCAGGACGGTACGGTGAGAATTTATGACTTTAGCCAAAGTGTTGGAGAAATCAATCGAGAATTTGCACGAAATGGACTGCTCGTGACAAGGATAAATGATAGTGAGGAAAACTTAGAGGACTACTTTTCTAAACTGATTGGAGGTGGCGGTATTGCTTAATCTTATTTCTTGTGAATTATTAAAACTAAAGCGTTCAAAAATGGTGCTAATTAGTGTGGCAGGGGTATTATCTACCCCACTTTTGATGTTAATAGAAGCCTTGCAAACACATTTTGATAAGCCGGAGATTATCTTTACCTTGTCTGACATATACAGCGACAGTGTACTGTATATCATGCTGCTGGTAAACATTATGATATATGTGGCAATTGCAGCTTACTTGTTTAGCAGAGAGTACACAGAAAGCACCCTCAAAACCATATTGCCCATACCCATTTCAAGGACAAAACTATTAATTGGAAAATTTTGCACCCTGCTTCTTTGGATTGTTATGCTAACCCTTGTAACATGGGCAGGTATATTTATCGTTTGTGGGCTATATGACGCTGTCTTTACATTGGAGGGATATAGCTTACTAGTGGCAATAGTATGGCTCCCCAAGTTTTTGTTTGGCAGTATCCTGATGTTTTTAACAGTTTCTCCTTTTGTGTTTGTTGCTATGAAAACAAAAGGATTTGTCGCCCCGATGATTGGCTCTGCCGTGATTGTCATGGGAAGTGCCGCACTTTCAAATCAAGAATGGGGAGCGTTGTATCCGTGGACAGCCACCTATTTCTTGGTGCAGGGTAAACTTCAGAGTACCGGCTATCCTACACTGCTGTCTGTATCTATTATTATTCTTGTATCAGCAGTTGGTTTTCTTATGACCTTTCATCATTTTAAAAAGGAGGATTTGAAATAATGGTACTTGATTTTATAGAAATTTTAAAAGTTATTTTTCTTGGAATTGTTGAGGGTATTACTGAGTGGCTACCTATCAGCAGCACAGGACATATGATTCTTGTGGACGAATTTATCACACTTAATATGAGCGAAGCATTTAAAGAAATGTTTTTTGTTGTTATTCAACTTGGAGCTATACTCGCAGTGGTTGTAATGTTTTGGAACAAGATGTTTCCCTTTCAATTTAAGAACAAAGCACAGTCAATTGTTAAAAAGGATACTTTCTCGTTGTGGTTCAAGGTTGCGGTAGCTTGTGTACCGTCAGCTATTATGGGGATTCTATTTGATGATTATTTGGATGCTTACCTCCAAACCCCCATTGTGATTTCAATCATGTTAATCTTTTATGGTTTGTTATTCATTCTCATAGAAAATTGGAATAAAAAGCGTACTCCTACTACTATGGCACTTTCTGACATCAGCTATAAAACAGCAATCTTGATAGGGGCATTTCAAGTGTTATCACTTATACCCGGCACATCACGGTCGGGAGCAACGATTATAGGTGCTTTACTCATAGGAGTTTCACGAGTGGCAGCAGCAGAGTTTACTTTTTTCCTCGCAGTACCTACTATGCTTGGAGCAAGTGCTTTTAAGCTGTTAAAATTCGGGTTTGAATTTACAAGTGCAGAACTGCTCGCTCTTGTTCTCGGTATGGCTGTGGCATTTGCGGTATCTGTCTTAGTAATTAAATTCCTAATGAACTTTATCAAAAAACATGATTTTAAGGTGTTTGGTTGGTATCGAATTGTGCTTGGTATACTTGTTGTACTTATAAAATCTTAATAATGCGTTTTCTTTGTGCGCGAATAAAAATGCCAGTTGGTCCTTAAGATCAGCTGGCATTTTTGTTTCTGGGGATGGAAAACAACCCAGAGATTCTCGTTGTCGATCTCCTCCTGATTTTAGTTTGCATGGTGAATTTTGCAAATTGAATCTACAGGAGGTTAATAATGGGATTTAATTATGGATATGAGAAAAAGAAGTTTGATAGTAGATGGAAGCGTTTAGAAGTTGAGTATTGTGATGCAGGGATGAGCGAAGAACAGATTGCTGCCATGAAAGAATATGACTGGGCATGGTTTTGCAGTCAAAGGGTTTTTCAAAACCATACGCAACCAATACCTTGTGAACAATATGATGAAGTATGTGGTCAATCACAGCTGTTCCGAAAGTTTGCATCGTTATCTTATCAATGGGATGTTGATAAGATTGATCAAACGCGATATGGATGGTTGGCTTCGGTGGAAAACGAACAACTACTGTTGAGATTGAAGAAGCTGTCGAAGAAAGATTTGGAGCTATTGACATTACTTTTTGTGGATGGTTATCGTCAAATTGATGTAGCACGTCTTTGGCATTGTTCCAGAAGTGCTGTTGCACAAAGATTTAAAAAAATAAAAAAATTTTTGAATAACACTTAACAAATGAAGCGTATCAGTGCCTACCCATTGAGGGAAGAACATTCTCCCAATGTGGAGCTTGACAATTTCATAGACGGCATTTCCGGTACATAACCTATGTACGAGCGAATCAGGCACGCCGCGAAGATGGACAGCCCCAGGAGGTGATGAATAGGACTGTTCCGAGCGATCCACGTCAGCCTGATACCCGAAAGTGGCATTTCAGGGCGCGATGACTGCATAGGGGTTAAAGATACTTCCTCACGGCCTCCTAAAGACTTGGGGGGAACTCTGCGGCGCACGAGTAAAACGACGCTGTGGAGTTATGACAGCCGCGCCAGCGGAGACCGGAATGTCCCCATCGCCAGGGGTGCGTGGCAAATGTGGCGAGTAAATTTTTCAAAGTCAGATACCATGCGCTGGCAGCTTCGGTTGCCAGCGCATTCATGTGATTTTGAAAGCAACAACCACATCTTTGACAGAAAGGGGGACCACCTATGGAAAAATTGATTTCGCGGAAAGAGGCTGCCAAATTACTGGGGATTAGCATTGCCACTTTGGATGCAGCTCGAAACAGTGGGCTAATTTCCTATGTTCAGTATGTGCAAAATGGTTGCGTGTACTTTACAGATGCTGGCCTTCAGGAGTATATCGCAAAATGCACCCATCGTGCAAAGCCAGTGGAAAAAAGCGCTACATACCGCAAGCTGCGAAGTGTCCGAGCTTGAGCTGTTCCGTATCCTTGCTGGAACCTAATATGTCTGATAAAACAAAGGTACAGCGCTGGACATTATTCTTAGGAGGTGACGGAATTGGCAAAAAGAAAAAGGGCAATTCCTCAATATGGTACGGTCGTGCTTAACGGCATTGAATATTATAGAACCAGAGTCGAAGATTCGGATGGAAACAGAGTGGCGCTTTATGCAAAGACGCCCGAAAAGCTTTATGACAAGGAACTGGAGGCGTTAGAGCAGATTGACAGTACTACGTTTCGTCGAAGATCGCCTACGGTTGCTGAGTACTGTGAGAAGTGGCTGCTGATGCAGTCCGTCCATGTTCGGGCCACCACCTTGACAGATTATACCTCTAAGGTGCGGCGGCACATTATTGGAGGGCTGGGAGACAAGAGAATGGCTGATGTATCCCTGGATGACATCCAACTTGCCCTCGTACCTGTTTCCAAGAAGTCGGCTTCGGTTTATAAGTCTGTGGTGATTCTCTGCAAGTCCATTTTCCGGGCGGCCAAGGAGAGCCATGTGATTGACGAGGACCCGACCATATACCTGGATGCAAAGGGAGGAGTTCCCCAGGAAGAAAGACAGGCATTGACGGATGAACAGGTTGAGCGGCTTTTGGACACGATCCGGGATTTGCCGCCCTATGTATTTGTGATGATCGGTTTATATGCCGGTCTGCGCCGGGAAGAAATCCTGGCGCTGCAATGGGATTCTGTGTATCTGGATGCAGAGGCTCCGTACTTAACGGTACGGCGGGCATGGCACACAGAACATAACAGGCCGGTCATTCTTACCGAGCTAAAGACCAAAGCGGCACAAAGAAACATTCCTCTCCCGGTCTGTCTGGTTGAATGTCTGAAAGATGCAAAGAAAAAATCCACTTCGGATTATGTGATTGCCAATCGGGACGGTGATCCGCTATCCTATACACAGTTTAAGCGGCTGTGGCAGTATATTGTGACGCGGACTGCAAAGCCGAGAATGGCCAGAAAACTTGTGGACGGAAAGTATGTAAAATATATGCTTTACCCGAAACTTGGAGAAAAAGCCAGGAATAACGGCCATGTGGTATATAGCCTGGATTTTGAAGTGACACCGCATCAGCTGCGGCACACCTACATCACCAATCTGATTCATTCTTCGGTGGACCCCAAAACGGTACAATATTTGGCGGGCCATGAAAGCAGCAAAATCACGATGGACATTTACGCAAAGGTCAAATACAACAGGCCGGATGATCTTGTCAAAGCAATGGGCTGTGCCTTTGACTTATGGGACGCTGTGTAAGTTCCGAACAATTCAGAAAATGAAGTAAGAGCGAGACAAGGATGTCTCGCTCTTAGTTTTTCCTTGGCCGTATCTTTGATTCAATTTGAAATCTCTGATAAAAAGGAGGTGTAGATACATCACCACGCGAGAAAGGAAATTAATTATGGCAAAGAAGAAAAAAAACATACCTCAATATGGAACCGTCACACGAAAGGGTGTCCTGTATTACAGAACCCGGATTCTGGACGCAGACGGCAAGCAGGTGAGCTTGTATGGGACTACCTGCGAGGAACTGTACGATAAAGAGCAGGAGGCGAGACGCCAGGTAGCGGAGATCATCTTCCACCGGGAGCATCCTACTGTGGCCGAGTATTGTGAGAAGTGGCTGTTGATGCAATCCGCAAAAGTGTCGCCGGCTACACTGAAGGGCTACGCCTCCAATATGAAGAACTACATTATCAAGCCTTTGGGAGATATGTATATGGAGGAAGTAACAGCGGATGATATTCGTCTGGCGCTGATCCCATTGTCCAATAAGTCCGAGAGCCTGCACAATACGGTGAATATGCTCCTCAAGTGCATTTTTTACTCGGCAGAGCGGAGCCAGTTGCTGGAATACAATCCGTGTGAGGGGATTTCGGCAAAAGGAGGGAAACCGACCCAAAAGAAAGATTCGCTGACAGACCAGCAGGTGGAAGTGCTGCTGGAAACCGTCAAAGGACTTCCGCCGTATCTGTTTACCATGATCGGCTTATATGCCGGTCTGCGCCGAGAAGAAGCTCTCGCCTTGCAATGGGATTGTGTGTTCCTCGATGCACCCACTCCATATATCTCTGTGCGGCGCGCATGGCGATCAGAGCATAACAGACCGGTTATCTCTACAACGCTTAAGACGAAAGCAGCAAGAAGGGATATTCCCATTCCCAAATGCCTTGTGAATTGTCTGCGGGAAGCCAAGGCTGCCTCCAAATCGGAATATGTGATTGCCGATAGTGAGGGACAGCCCTTGTCATATTCGCAGTTCAAACGTGTCTGGCAGTACATCGTTGTTCGGTCTACCAAGGAGCGTACCTATTATAAGTATGTGAACGGACAGAGCATCAAGTACACTGTTCAGCCGAGTCTGGGAGGACATCAGAAAAACAATCCCAACATTGTGTATAGCCTGGACTTCGATGTGACACCGCACCTGCTGCGGCATACCTACATCACCAATCTTCTGTATGCAGGTGTTGACCCCAAGACGGTCCAGTACCTTGCCGGACATGAGAACAGCAAGACAACTATGGACATCTATGCAAGAGTAAAGTATAATAAACCAGAACAGCTATTCGATGTAGTAAATTCTGCATTTCATCAAGCTGTCCCCTCGTAAAAGTGGCCTGTTTTTTGGTTAAGGAATAGGACAACCGAGGGGCCGAGGCTCAAAAAAGCCCGGAATATCAAGGAAAATCATCGCTCAGACGATTGAAATACGGTCTCAAGAAAGCTCGTAGAGCACCACAGTTCTCCAAACGTTAATTGCGATTTATTTCGATATTCGTCGGATATCTTTTCGACATCGAAGCAAACAGCAAAGAATCTGTGTACAAGTACAGAAGATTTCACATCCCGGAAGTTTCGGCTTCCGGGATTTTTTCAAATCTAAAATCATTTCTTATATTTACCACCAGAAAAATACGCTTGAAGGCAGAGAAAGATGATGTTTCTGCGCCTCCCCCTTCCGGGGGCTTTTTTTCTGTCACACTTTCTAAAATTTTTTCGATTTTTTTACGTTTTTTTTACCCATTCTACATATTGACACCTAAAATGATTCTATGGTATCGTTGAAGAGATTTTGCGGAAAAGGGGGAAAGGCAATGGGATATGAATATGTGGTGTCATCGCCGGTCAGGGCGGCTGCCAGGACGGTTGCAGCGGCAGTTTTTGTGCTGCTGCTGGGAATTGCTATACCTGTTGTCTTTCCTCTGGTAGAAAGTGAAAGTTTCAGCTTCTGCGGCATAGAAATAGCCGCCGCTATACCTGAAGCGCAGAGGCAGAGTACGGTGGTGTATACAGGAAAAGGAGTGGATGTACCTCGTATTCAGAGGATAGATAATTTGCCATTGGAAAGTGATATCTATGGGGAGTACGATATAAGCGTTATACACTCTTCTTCTACAGGTCAGATGAAGAATATGCAGGGGACATGGATGATGGTCTGGATGATGGCGGCGCTAATGTCTCTGCATCTATACAAAATATTTTTTCAAAGAGCACGTCTGTATGTTTCCGGATTATCAGGTTTCTCTTGTGAGCTTTTGATTCTTCAGGAAAAAGACGGAAAGAAATGACGACGCCCTGCGGCCGTAGATTTATGAGACAGATCATTTAATAATTCAGATAAAAAATATAAAATACATTTCAATGATTGAAAGGAGCTTTTATGGACACATCGTTTCTGTATTTTTGGGAAGGAATCTTTCAAAATCCGATGTTGTTAATTTCGGCTTTATTTACACTGGGAGTTATTTTTGTCAACGGATGGACAGATGCGCCGAACGCCATTGCCACTTGTGTGACGACCAGGTGTCTGAGACCGCGGCAGGCCATAATGATGAGCGCTGTATTTAATTTCCTCGGTGTTTTTGTTATGACGCAGATCAACAGTTCCGTTGCATCCACCATCAGTAATATGGTGGATTTTGGAAGTGATACGCACAATGCGCTGATTGCCCTTTGTGCAGCGCTGTTTTCTATAGTGGTTTACAGCGTGGCTGCTTCTTTTTTCGGGATTCCGACCAGTGAGAGCCACAGTCTGATCGCCGGGCTGACCGGAGCGGCCATCGCCATTCAGGGCGGCGTTGGCGGTGTCAATGGCGCCGAGTGGGTGAAGGTGCTTTACGGTCTTGTGCTGAGCCTTGTGCTTGGATTTCTGACAGGCTGGGTAGTGTGCAAGCTGATTACAATTTTATTCCAGAATATGGAGAGAAGAAAAGCTGATGTTTTCTTCCGTTATGCGCAGATTGTCGGAGCAGCGGCCATGAGTTTTATGCATGGGGCACAGGATGGACAGAAGTTTATCGGTGTTCTTTTTCTGGGGATTGCTTTCGCAGGCGGACAGAGTTCTGTGGCCGGTATGGTGATTCCGGTCTGGCTGATGCTGATGTGCAGTATCGTCATGGGTCTTGGAACCAGTGTGGGCGGTGAAAAGATTATCAAATCTGTAGGTATGGATATGGTAAAGCTGGAGAGATATCAGGGATTTTCCGCCGATGTGGCGGGCGCGCTCTGCCTGCTGTATTCCAGCTTATTTGGTATTCCGGTATCAACTACGCACACAAAAACAAGCGCTATTATGGGAGTGGGGGCAGTCAAGAGACTTTCTGCCATTAATTTTGGCGTGGTAAAAGATATGATGCTCACCTGGATTTTTACATTCCCGGGATGCGGGCTGATCAGTTTCGTGATCGCAAAGTTATTTATGTTCATTTTTGGATAATGAAAGAAATTTTGATAGATTGGTATAGAGAGAATAAATATGCTATAGTTCTGCCGGATATATGGCAGATTCACATGGATACCATGTATTTAGGATAAAATGGAGGAAAACGAGATGTCAAAGAAACAGGATGCTTTTTATTATAATAATTTTATCAGCTGCGCGGAATATTCCTGCAAAGCAGTACATTTGCTGAAAGATATTCTGACTGATTTTAATCCGGGAGAAATATCGGTCAAGATGGACGAGATGCATGATATTGAGCATCAGGCAGACGATACTAAACATGAAATGACAGATAAACTGGCGAAGGCGTTTATCACTCCGATAGAGCGGGAGGATATCATTGAGCTCAGTCATCACATTGATGACGTGACTGACAAGGTAGAAGAGGTTCTGATTCGAGTGTACATTAACAATGTACAGGAAATCCCAAAAGAAGTTATGCAGCTTCTTGATATCGTCAGCAAATGTTGTGAGGAAGTGTGGAATCTGTTAAAAGAGTTTGCTGACTTCAAACACTCCAAAAATTTACGTGATAAGATCATTGCCATCAATACTCTGGAGGAAGAGGCGGACGCCCTTTACATTGCCAATATGAGAAAGCTTCACACGGAAGATCATGATATGCTTCATATTATCGCGTGGTCTGAAGTATATACTTATCTGGAGAAATGTGCCGATGCCTGTGAGCATGTGGCGGATACAGTGGGCAGTGTGGTTATGAAAAATTCATAATTAACAGTGGACTTTTATTCAACGGCAGTTTTCGCGGGAGACATCAGTTCTTCCGAGAAAACTGTTTCGTTGCAATATGAAAATAATTTTTGACAAGAATAGAGACAGGATGTATAGTATATTCAGTTGAAAACAGTGGCTTGTTACCGATATTCGGGCAATACCAATAATAATTTACAGAAGGACGAGTGTCTGTATCTTATTATTTGTATTGCCTTTTTTATTTGCCGCAAAATAAGGGGAGAAGGAATGAAAAATATGAGGATTAAAAAGGTATTGAATAATAATGTGGTGATTGCAGAAGATGTGATTACATATGCCAGCAAAGAAAAGGGACTGGAGCTCAAAGAACTGATTCACATCACTCTGACAGACCACATTGACGGTGTGCTGACCCGTTTGAAAAAAGGAATTTCGCTGAGTAATCAGCTGACCATGGAAATCAGCCGTGTGTATGATACGGAGTTCCAGATTGGACTGTACGCAGTGAATCTGCTGAGGGAGAAGATAGGAAGTGAGGTGCTGCGGGATGAGGCTGCGTTTGTGGCAATGCATTTTCTCAATAACCGGATGGATCTGATCTGGCCAGCACAGAACAGGAAGTACGGACTGTACTCAAATTCCTGTATGATACGGTGGTGAGTGCGTATCCGGAACCTGCCCGGTGTACGGAGAAGGTAGTAAAAGTGTTTGCACTTAAATATAAAAAAGAACTTTCCACAGAGGAAAAAGCGTATTTAACTCTTTACATAGAGAAACTCAACAGAGAATGAGATATGTCAATCCAGCCGGATGAAAAAACGCCTGAAAATGCGAAAGGGTTCTTTACCTGGATCAGGAAAGAGAGCGCAGGAATTTAGGCTACGTCAAGAAGAACAAAAGAAGATAGCAGAAAGAAATTTGGGGACGCCCATTTGATATAGAAAAAGTTGATGACCGATGTTCTGGGTGAGCGGACGGCGCCTTTGCACGGTTTCCATAAAAAATTATAATTGCCGATTCGTATCCGGGGGATGGCTCAGCCACAGCCCGGCGGCGGACGAAGCATGAGAAAGGAAAAGAAAAATGGATTATTCAATTACAGCAAAAGAGCTTCTGGAGAAGCTCGGCGGAGAAAAAAATATTCAGTCGCTAACCCATTGCATGACGAGACTGCGTTTTGTCTTAAAGAACGACAGCGGGATCGACGACAACGTTGTGGGAAAGATTCCGGGAGTAATAGGCGTCAACCGACAAGGAGGCCAGTATCAGGTTATTATCGGAAATAATGTGGTCAAATGTTTTAAAGAAATCAATCAGATTGCCAGCTTCGGAGAGGCGGCTGAAACCGCACCGAAAGAGAAGCGCAACCCGGTCAACGTGGCAATCGAATTTATTTCCGGATGCATGGCGCAGATTTTCCCGGCGATTATCGCTGGTGGTCTGATCAAGGTGCTGCTTATCATTTTCGGACCGACCCTTCTTGGCGTTATGGAATCTATTGGAGATACCTACATTATATTAAATGCGTTGGGGGACGCGCCGTTTTATTTCCTGCCGGTGATGATCGCTTACACCGCTTCCAGGAAATTAAACTGTAACTCATTTTTGGCGGTGACGGTGGCAGCCATGCTCATTTACCCGGATTTGATCACATTGCTTGGCTCAGATACCCCTACGTATCTGTTTGGCGTGATCCCGGTCACCCACGCCAGCTATTCTTCATCGATCATTCCGGCTATGCTGGCAACGATTCTTCTCAAATATGTAGAAATTGGTGTGGATAAGATTACACCGGACTGGGCGAAGAATTTCTTAAAACCTCTGATTATCGTCTTTGTGACAGGAATTGTCACTCTTGTAGTGCTGGCGCCGCTGGGCTCCATCATCGGTAATGGTTTACAGGTAATCATCAACACGGTTTATGAATTTGCTCCGTGGCTTGCAATGCTTATCTTTGCAGCGGCAATGCCGTTCATCGTCATGACAGGTATGCATTGGGCATTTACGCCTACGGCACTGATGGCGCTCACCAACCCAGGATTTGAGCTGATGCTTCTTCCGGCCATGCTTTGCTCCAATACTGCGCAGGCAGGGGCAACCTTTGGTGTGGCTTGCAAGACAAAAGATAAAAATATGAGAGAGATGGCTATCCCGGCAGGTATTTCTGCCCTGCTGGCAGGCGTTACAGAGCCGGCCATGTACGGTGTAACTTTAAAATTAAAGAAACCGATGGTGGCTGCTTGCATTGCCAGCGGAATTGCCGGTCTGATTGCCGGACTGGTTAATCTGAAAGCGTATGCGTTTGCGACCCCTTGTCTGACAGCCATCGTACAGTTTGTGGCACCGGACGGCGGAAGAAATATCATTTTTGCGGTGATTATTTTTGCAGTATCTTTTATTCTCTCCTTTGTGTTGGCCTTTATCATGACCGATAAGGGAGGAAATGTACAGGCTGCCGAAGGCAGTGCCGATGGAAATGTACAGACGACCGGCAAACTGCAGGACGGTCAGCATGACAATGCGGCAACCGCAGCCGGGAATGGCGAAAAGAACAGCGTAGCAGCGGGCAAACCTCTGACCGTCTATAATCCTCTGAAGGGAGAGGTGATTCCACTGGCCGATGTGGATGACGCCGCATTTTCTTCCGAGGTACTGGGAAAAGGTTATGCGGTAAAACCGTCGGTGGGCATGGTGAAAGCGCCTTTCTCCGGAACTGTGGAGACCATTATGGATACCAGCCATGCGCTGGGACTTATCTCCGATGACGGTATGGTGCTGCTCATTCACGTGGGTCTGGATACCGTGCAGCTTAATGGAAAACATTTCACCCCGAAGGTAAAAGCCGGCGACCGGATCAGCATTGGCGATGTGCTGCTGGAATTTGATAAGGAAGCCATTGAGGCGGAAGGCTATCAGACAGTAACGCCGGTTGTACTGACCAATGTGGATGATTACAGCAAAATGGAAATCGGCGAGCCGGGTGTGAAAGACTTTGGTGAGGAAATGATTTCCCTGGAAAAATAAAGCAAAAAAAGAAGTATAATACGAGAAAAAGGAGAATGATATGGCAGAATCAGTATTGAGAAAAGACTTTTTGTGGGGCGGCGCCGTGGCCGCCAACCAGTGCGAGGGCGCGTGGAATGTGGATGGAAAAGGCATTTCCGTCTCTGACATCTGTACCGGCGGAAAATATGGGCAGAGTAAGATGATCACGCCAGTGCTTGACGAGAATAATTTCTATCCGAGCCGGGAAGGCGTCCAGCATTATTATCGTTTCAAAGAAGATATCCGCCTCTTTGCGGAGATGGGATTTAAAGTGTTCCGTTTCTCCATCAACTGGACCCGCATCTTCCCGAACGGTGACGAGACGGAGCCGAATGAAGAAGGGCTGAAACATTATGATGAGGTCATCGATGAGTGTCTGAAATACGGCATCGAGCCGCTGATCACCATTTGTCACTATGAGATTCCGTTTGGTCTTACAAAGAAATGTAATTCCTGGGTGAGCCGCGATATGATTCAGTATTTCCTGAACTACTGCCGCGCGATCTTTACCAGATACAAAGGTAAAGTAAAATACTGGCTGACTTTCAATGAAATCAACAGCTCCATTGCACCGATGGGAGCGCTCCTGAATCAGGGTATTTTAAATGACCTGGAGAATCCGACGGTATTCATGGAACAGCCTGATATCCCGCAGCAGAGATACCAGGGACTCCATCACATGTTTGTGGCCAGCGCTCTGGCGGTAAAGATGGCAAAGGAGATCGACCCGAATTATAAAGTGGGAAATATGATGATTTACTCCGCCAGCTATCCGCTGACCTGCAATCCGGATGATATTCTCGCCAACCAGGATTACAACCGCATTTACAACTATTTCTGTACCGACGTGCAGGCCAAAGGAAGATATCCATATTATATGAAGAAATTCTTCGCGGACAACAATATCACCATTGTCAAAGAACCGGGCGACGATGAGATTTTAAAGGAAGGCACAGTGGACTTCGTAACATTTTCCTATTATATGTCCTGCTGCCAGACCGCGGATCCAAACGCCAAAAGCGGAGAGGGAAATATTCTCGGCGGTGTATCCAATCCATATCTGGAAGCCAGCGACTGGGGATGGCAGATTGACCCGAAGGGTCTCCGTTACGCCCTGAAAGACCTCTACGACCGCTATGAGCTTCCGCTGATGGTGGTGGAAAATGGTCTCGGGGCAAAAGACGAAATTGAAGAAGACGGCAGCCTCAACGATGATTACCGCATCGACTACCTGTGTAAACACATCATTGAGATGAAAGAGGCGGTCAAAGACGGCGTGGACCTGATGGGCTACACTCCTTGGGGATGTATCGACCTGGTTTCCGCTTCCACCGGCGAGTACGCGAAACGCTACGGATTCATCTATGTGCGCCGCTACGACGACGGCACCGGAGACTTTGCCAGACTGAAAAAGAAATCCTTCAACTGGTACAAAGAAGTGATTGCGTCCAACGGCGAGAACCTGTAAATAAGGTGCGGAGGCGGCAAGCCCGCCATCCGTCAAAAAAAGATAATACTAAATTTTATATAAGCAGAAAAAGCGTCAAATGAGAGAAAATTTGGCGCTTTTTCTCAAAATGGGGATTTGTAGATTTGAATCCACGGGTTTTGAAATTATCCGGATGAAAATGAACAGACGGGATTTGCGGCTTTGTATGTACCATAGAAAAACGCAGTCAGGGAAGCCGCTTCCTCTACTTCGGCAGGCTGGTAACCGGATTTCTTTTTGTAATCAATAACAACGCCTGCGCTCACAGTCGTCGTCGATCTTCCCTGATACGTTATCATGATTCCACCATGCCGCAAATCCCTGCCTTCTGCATCACCCGGATTATAACGAAGTCACCGGATTCAAATCAACGAAATCTGTACCAGAGTGGTTGGCTCGCCAGGATTGTCGGTGTCCCTCTTGACTTTTAATGATATGTGCAAAAATTGCAGCCATTTATTGGAGATCAGAGAATAGTCGACATCATAAGAAACAGAAATTACGGTTAAAATCGCCATAGTTTATAAAATAACCGTTATATTCTGGCTGAAATCACGGTTAAAAATGCAAGAGTTCATGATGCAACCGTTTTTTATGGTACAATCACGGTTAAAATTACAATAGTCTGTAATATAACCGTTCTACCAGGCTTAAAATCACGGTTGAAATTACAATAGTTTATGATATAACCGTTTTACCAGGCGAAAAGTACCGCTGAATTTTTATTTTCTACGACAGAACCGTTCAACAGTCAAAAATTGCCACAACCCTCTACTTTGCCACAAAGGTACAGGATTCTTGTAAATCTCCTATGCACGTAGACTGCCGCGTATTGCAAAGAGATTTACAAATCCCATTATAAAAAAGAATAAGGAGGACTCATCATATGAGAAAAATCATTTTTTTGGACGTGGACGGCACATTGGTGACCTATGAAAACCGTATCCCGGCTTCTGCCGTTACTGCTATCCGTGAAGCGAGAAAACAAGGGCATCGCGTGTACATTTGCACGGGGAGGAGCCGCGCTGAGGTCAGCGAAGAATTGTGGGATATCGGTTTTGACGGCATGATCGGCGGTAACGGAAGCTATGTGGAAGACCATGGGGAGGTGGTGATGCACCAGCGGATTACGCCGGAGCAATGCCGCCACATCGTAGACTGGCTCCATGAAAGAAAGCTGGAATTTTATCTGGAATGTAATTCCGGATTATATGCCAGCGAGCATTTTGAGACGGAGGCTGTGCCGGCGGTGCATGCTTATATGAAAGGAAAGGGGCAGGACTCGGCAGATCTGCAGGTGAGGGATGTTTTTGAGGGCATCCGGTTTGGGGAGAACCTGTACCGGGATGATGTGAACAAGGTCAGCTATATTTTGAGCAGTTATCAGGATTATCTGGATTCCATCGAGGAATTTCCGAATCTGAAGCCGGGGACCTGGGGCGGAAAAGGGGAGACAGCTCTCTTCGGAGACCTGGGTGTGAAGGGAATTGACAAGGCCTATTCCGTTGAGCGGCTCCTCGAACATATCGGCGCGGACAGGGAAGATACCATCGCTTTCGGGGACGCCAAAGTGGATATTCCGATGCTTTCCTACTGCCAGACCGGCGTTGCCATGGGAAATGGCGGTGAGGAGATCAGAGCCATGGCGGATTTTGTCACCGATGATGTGGAGAAGGACGGGTTGTATAAAGCGTTTCAGAAGCTGAGGCTGCTGGGAGAAAATGGAAATCCTGATTGATCAAGGTAGAAAAGGACGATATACTTTCGCCTCGGCACAACGACAACGTGTATGGACATCTGTTCTTTCCCACAAAACTTCCTAAAGCCCAACTTTATATTGGCTAAGCACTGGTAAGATGGTATAATAAGACAACTAGAGAGAAAACGGGCCGTAAGAGGAGGGATTTTATGTTTACAGTATTTAATTCAGAAAGCTTATGGATTGGAACAGATTTGAAACTCTTCAACCGGATTCGGGACGCCTTGAAGGATGCAGATATTCCGTACAAATACAAGACGAAGAATCATCTGTCTGACTGGGGTGGTCATGGCACAGTGCGGGGAAGAACGGGAAGTATCGGTAATCCAACAGATCAGATGTATCAGTATGAGATTTTTGTGTACAGTAAGGACTATGAGCGGGCAAGGAGACTGATATGAGGAGAAGACTATGGGATTTTGGATATTTATGCTGTTTTGCGATCTGTTGATTCCGGCTGTTATGATTGGCTTCGGAGGAGTCTGGAAGAAGAAACCGCCGAAGGAGATTAACGGATTCTATGGCTATCGGACGGCCATGGCCATGAAAAACCGGGATACGTGGACTTTTGCCCACAAATACTGCGGAAAAATATGGTACATTTGCGGATGGATTCTTTTGGTAGTAACCATTCCTGCGATGCTGCCGGTAATGAAAGCAGACGAGGATACGGTGGGAAGCGTCGGGACGGTTTTGTGTCTGCTGCAGATAATTCCGCTGATTTTGTCCATTGTTCCAACGGAACTCGCCCTTCGGAAGAATTTTGATAAAGATGGAAGACGTCGGAGGAGGTCCTGAGAGATGACTGTTTTATTATGGATACTGGCAATCTGCCTGCTCGTAGCGCTCATTATACACATCAGGCGTTCAGGAGAGAAAGAAAAGATAGACAAAGGCTTTTCTTTCAGTTACTGGCGGCTGAGCTACCGGAGAAAGTTTATAAGAACGCTGTGGTTTATTCCGCTGGCTGTACTCGACATTATCCTGGTGCATGCGGCGTATCGCTCTTATGTGATCACCCTCGTGTCCGGAGTCTTCATTTTGGCGGTTATTCTGGCACAGGCAATCTACAATTATAAGAAATGGAAAGAGGAATCATGATTAAACCGGACGGAGAACACCGGGTATCCAAAACAGATACCTATCTGAACGTGGCGGAGGCATTTGCTTACCGGAGCACCTGCATTAAAAGAAAATACGGAGCGGTCATCGTAAAAAATGACGTTGTGGTATCCACCGGATACAACGGCTCGCCCCGGGGATATGACAACTGCTGCGATATTGGAGTCTGCCCGCGGATGGAAAGGAATATGCATCAGGGAGAGGGCTATGATATCTGCCGCGCTATCCATGCAGAACAAAATGCATTGCTGAACTGTTCCAGAGAGCAGACCATGGGGGCGGATCTGTATTTGACGGGAGTCAACCCATCCGATAATTCCATTCATCGGGCGAAGCCCTGTCCGCTCTGCGCCAGGATGATCATCCAGGCGGGAATCCGCAATGTGATCATGCGAACCGGCGACGCTCCCGGAGCGTATGTGATCGTTCCGGCGGGAAAGCTGACATGGCATCATGACTGAGACCGTGGGGCAGAGATGCACATGGTGTCACGGCTGAGACTGTGGAAGTTGCAGGAAAGATGAAAGATATCATGAACTGAGCAGATATGGAGGAAAAATGGCACAGCATATCATTGTGGAGGACTATAATCCCGCATGGCCGGAAATGTACAGGCAGGAGGCCATGTGGATGAAAAGCATTTTAAAAGAAAACTGTGTGGAGATCCATCATATCGGAAGTACCGCTGTTCCCGGGCTTGCCGCCAAACCGATCATAGATATCATGGCGGCGGTGCGGGAACTTTCCGATGTGGATAAAAAATGCAGTTTGTTTGAGGAGGCCGGCTATGAATATCTGGGAGAGTTCGGCATCAGGGGACGGAGGTATCTTCGGAAGGGCGGCGATGAGCGAACCCATCAGGTTCACATTTTTTCAGAAAATGATAAGGAGAATCTCATCAGGCATCTGGCCTTCCGGGATTACATGCGGAGTCACGCGGAGGAGCGTGAGCAATACGCCGCGCTGAAGAAAGAGCTGGCACAGAAGTATCCGTATGATATCGATGGCTACTGCGACGGAAAAGATGCATTTGTAAAAAAGATAGAAAAACAGGCTCTGGCAGAGTATGGAAAGGAGAAACTATGCGGGAAGTAAATCCGATGGATACCGACCGGGCGGTGAGCTGGCAGCTGTATATTGACGCGCCCATGCCCATGGTTACCATATTTAAGACATTGAATATCACGAATCTCATGAAGCGCAGAGCAGAGGGCTATAAGCTGAATATGCTGCTGTGCTTCTGTATCATGCAGGCTGCTCAGGACACGAAGGAGTTCCGTTTGCTGCCGGTGGGAAAGAAAATGATGGAATACGACAGGATCGGCGTCAATGTGATTGTCAAAAACCAGGGCGGCGGCATAAATTCCTGTGATCTTCCGTTTACACAGACACTGGAAGAATTTAACCGCAGCTATCTGGAACTCACAGAGCAGGTGCGCCGTACCTGCGCCGATTACGAAATAACAGACCATATGATAATAGGAACGTCCAGTCTGGTAAAATACGATATCGACGGCGCGGTGAACATGTACAGCGGAATTTTCAATAATCCTTTTCTGATCTGGGGCAAATACCGGGAAGAATCCGGCGAGGTAAAACTGCCGCTGTCATTCCAGTTCCACCATGTGCAGATGGACGGCATGGAAGCCTGTGAATTTCTGGAGAGAGTGCAGAGAGTAATCGATTCTTTATAAATGAAAGAAAACAGGAGAAGCATTTGATGGAGAGAGCGGAAATATTTGCAGCGGAGGATGTTTCGCTGCTGAAAGAGGTGTAGATATGATCGTGAACTTTTATCCGTGGGAGATTGACGTTGACATCGAGGCAACAAAGCGTTTTTATGAAGAAAATGATTGTTCGGAAGATAAGATGGTCAATCAGTGGTTTTATGCCGCCATGACGCAGAAACAAAAAGATTTTTTTGCTTCTCTGGGAGTAGAGATTGATAAAGTAAAGGCAGCAGAAAGGGTACACGAGATTCCGGATGAAGAGGAATTGCCGGGTGGGAAAATATTTATAAGAACTCTGGACTTTCTGCTTTGCGGTGATTTTTTAGCAATTCCGGATTACCAGGCACACATTTACGGTGAAGAAGATCTCATCGGTATGAAACTTCCGGATGCACTAAAGATTATTACAATGCCCGAAGGAGAAAAATTGCCTACGTATAATATCGACGGATGGAACTGTGTTTTCAAACATCCGATTTTTCATATGGATGAATCGAAATTTGAAAAGTGGGATTGTGGATTTGTGATGGGGTCGATATTGATGATGGGGGATATGTGAAAAACTGCCGTGCTGACAGATTCGAGCCATGAAAGTCGCTGAATTATGGACTCGTCAGAACACAAAACTGCGCAATAAAATTGAGGGAAAAGAGGAACAATAAAATATGATTCGACAATTCGTACCGGAAGATCTGGATGAAGTGATGCAGATCTGGCTGAAAACCAACCAGGAGGCTCATAACTTTATCTCGACGGACTACTGGAGCAGCCATTATGACATGGTGAAGGAAATGCTGCCTCAGGCAGAAATATACGTATATGAAAAAGATGAAAAAAATGCCGGCACAGCCGGGGAGGGGAATGAAAGAGATGCTGCGGATATCTGCGAATCTGATACCTGCGGGGCTGATACCTGTGAATCTGATACCTGTGAATCTGATACCTGTGGGGCTGATATCCGCAGACTGGCAGGATTTATCGGGCTTACCGGCGATTATATTGCAGGCATCTTTGTGGAAGCGGAAGAACAGTCCCGAGGCGTGGGAAAGCAGCTACTTGTCCGCGCAAAGCAAGACAGAAAAAGACTCACACTGCAGGCCTATGAGAAAAATGAACGCGCGGTACATTTCTATCAGAGAGAAGGCTTCCGTGTGGTGTACCGGGATGTGGATGAGGGTACGGGAGAAGCGGAATATGTGATGGAATGGAAGAGATAAAATTTAAAATTGGAAAAAAATTCCAGAAACATGCCTCTGAAAGATTGACTTCTTTATACATTTATTATATTATTAGTATAAAATAAGTGTATTTGGAGGGGATAGATAAGTGGGATATCGGAGAAGAGATGCGGTGCTGAAAGAGTTCTGGCGGGTCAATGAACGATGTGCAGGCTGTATTTGAGATACTGCGCGCCGCCTATGAGGACAGGGAAGATGAAGTTCGGGAAAAATATAGTGATGTGAAACTATCTGCTGAGGTGATGGCGGTGGTGGGAGAGATTGTGCATTGTGAGGCATTGATAAAGATAAATGAAACGAAAGAGGTGAGTGGAATGTATACATTTTTCCACAGATTAGTGGATGAGGGCCGCAAAGAGGGCCGCAGTGAGGGACGCAGTGAAGAAAAGAATGATATTATCATCCGGATGCTGCAGAATTCTGTTCCGGAACGGGACATTATCCTATACACAGGCGCCACAGAAGATGAGATTGGAAAGGCACGTAAGGAGATAGAGGGTAAAGAGATAAAAGGTGAGAGGATAAAAGAGAATGTACCGGCAAAGATATAGAGATAGCGATACAAAAGATGCCCGAAACCATATTCATGTCATGAATCCAGACATGGAAAATGGTACCGGGCACTTTTTCTATTCTTTATGAATTCTTATGTAGTTAAAAGCTCTACGGGCAGGATGTACACTTGCGTGACATAGAAGTCGGCCATAATCCGTTTTTACAGAATCGTAATTCCCCGTGCAGCAGCTTCATCGTAGATCTCATCCGGCCATACGGAGACCTGAATCTCTCCGATATGCGCTTTCCGGAGGAAGAACATACAGATTCGGGACTGGCCGATTCCGCCGCCGATGGTCTGCGGCAGTCTGCCTTCCAGAAGGTCTTTCTGGAATGGAAGCTCGGCGCGTTCTTCGCAGCCGGCTTTCTTTAACTGCTCGGCCAGCACTTCGGCGTTGACGCGGATACCCATGGAGGAGAGTTCCAGGGCGATATCGAGAACCGGATAGTATACGAGAATATCGCCGTTTAACTTCCAGTCATCGTAGTCCGGCGCGCGGCCATCGTGTTTTTCTCCGTTGGAGAGGATGTCGCCAATCTGCATCAGGAAAACGGCGCCGTGTTTTTTGACGATCTCGTACTCACGCTCTTTGGCGCTCATGCCCGGATACAGGTCCACCAGCTCCTGGGTGGTGATGAAGGTGATCTCTTCCGGCAGGAAGCACTCCACATAATCATATTTGTTAGCCACATATTTTTCTGTGACGCGGAGTGCCTCGTAGACAGCCTTCACCGTATCGCGGAGAGTCTTTTCATTTCTTGCGTCCGCAGGAATGATTTTCTCCCAGTCCCACTGATCCACAAAGATGGAATGAATGTTGTCGGTATCCTCGTCACGGCGGATGGCGTTCATGTCTGTGTAAAGTCCTTCGCCCACGTTGAAGTTATACCGTTTTAAGGCGAGACGTTTCCACTTGGCGAGAGAGTGAACAATCTCAAAAGGTTTGTCGTCCTGCTCCTTGACGCCGAAACTTACCGGACGCTCCACACCGTTTAAGTTATCGTTGAGGCCGGAGTCCGGGGAGACGAAAAGCGGAGCGGAAACCCGTTTCAGGTTCAGCTCAGCGGCCAGCTCCCGCTGAAAGAAGTCCTTGACCTGTTTGATGGCAATCTGTGTTTCTTTTAAATTCAGGAGAGGCTTATACCCCTCCGGAATGACAATCTGACTCATAAATAAATGATTCCCCTTCCTATAATTCGCAGTTGTTGACGGTTCTTGGGAATGGAATGACGTCGCGGATGTTGCCCATGCCTGTCAGATACATGACGCAGCGCTCAAAACCGAGGCCGAAGCCGGAATGTCTCGCGGAGCCGTATTTGCGCAGATCCAGATAGAATTCATAATCTTCTCTGTTGAGGCCCAGCTCATCCATACGGGCAACCAGCTTGTCGTAATCGTCTTCACGCTGGCTTCCGCCGATGATTTCTCCGATGCCAGGAACCAGACAGTCCATGGCGGCAACCGTCTTGTTGTCCTCGTTCATCTTCATATAGAAGGCTTTGATCTCCTTCGGGTAATCGGTAACAAATACCGGACGTTTGAATTCCTTTTCTGTCAGGTAACGCTCATGTTCGGTCTGCAGATCGCAGCCCCAGCTTACCTTATATTCAAATTCATCGTTGTGTTTCTCCAGGATGGCGATGGCGTCCGTGTAAGTCACATGGGCAAAATCAGACTCAGCCACGTGGCGGAGACGCTCGATGAGCCCCTTATCCACAAACTTGTTGAAGAACTCCATTTCCTCCGGTGCATTTTCCAGTACGTAATTAATGATGTACTTTAACATGCTTTCGGCGAGGATCATGTTGTCGTTAAGGTCTGCAAATGCCATCTCCGGCTCGATCATCCAGAACTCTGCCGCATGTCTTGTGGTGTTGGAGTTCTCCGCCCGGAAAGTCGGGCCAAATGTATAGATGTTCTTGAATGCCATGGCGTAGGTTTCGCCGTTTAACTGGCCGCTTACGGTCAGGTTGGTCGGCTTATTGAAGAAATCCTTGGTGAAATCCACAGTTCCGTCCGGATTCTTCGGGATATTCTGCAGATCCATGGTGGTCACCTGGAACATTTCTCCGGCACCCTCGCAGTCGCTTCCCGTGATCAGTGGAGTGTGTACATAGACGAAATCTCTCTCCTGGAAGAACTTATGGATGGCATAAGCGATCAGAGAGCGCACACGGAACACTGCCTGGAAGGTGTTGGTCCGAGGGCGGAGATGGGAGATCGTCCGCAGATACTCAAAGCTGTGACGTTTCTTCTGCAGCGGGTAATCCGGAGCGGAAGCGCCCTCGATCAGTACCTCAGACGCCTGCACCTCAAACGGCTGTTTCGCCTGCGGTGTCGGAACCAGTGTTCCTTTCACGATCAGCGCCGCGCCCACATTCAGTTTGGTGATGTCGGCAAAATTGTCCAGTGTATCTGAATAAACCACCTGCAGCGGTTCAAAAAATGTACCGTCATTTACCACCAGGAAGCCGAAAGTTTTGGAATCCCTTTTGCTTCTCAGCCATCCTCCGATGGTAATCTCCTGATTCAGATATTGTTCCCGATTCCTGTATAAATCTTTAATTGATGTCAGTTCCATTCTCAAAGCTCCTTTGCTTCTTATTAAATTTTTATAGGTGTCTCCACGCCTGCCGCGCAGGAAACACGGTGCGTACTCGAACTATAGTCTACTATATTCTAAAAAATAGTGCAAGAATGAGGTGGGAAAAATTCGAGAATTGATGGCGTCAGCCGCCGTTCCGGAGTCTGTACTATATACGAAATGATAAGAAATGTGAGTATAGTACGAAGAAAACGGGGAAGACGCCGCCGGTTCTTCCCCGCATTTGAATGATTTATGAAATGACCTTTTTGAAATCCGCAGCTCCGTGCTTGCAAAGCGGGCAGATGAAATCAGCCGGCAGTTCCTCGCCTTCATACACATATCCGCATACCTGACAGACCCAGGTTACCTTTCCGGTCTTCGGTGCGGCCGGAGCAGGCTTGATATTTTTCTGGTAATAAGTGTATGTGGTGGACGGATCATCGGAAAGTTTCTCTCCACCGATCACATCGGCGATGAACATGGTGTGAGTGCCAAGGTCAACGCTCTGCACAACCTTTGCGGAAATGTACGCATTGGTGCCTTCGGTGATGTAATAAATGCCGTTGTCGGCTCTTTTGGCTGTGGTGTAGCCGTCGAACTTGTCCACGTCCCGTCCGCTCTGGAAACCGAAGTGCTTGAAGGTATCAAAGCTTGCCTTTTCGGACAGAATGGAAACATTAAATTCGCCGGTACGTTCGATCATACCGTGGGTATAATTGGCTTTGTTCACGGTGAGAGAAATCCGGAGAGGAGTGTCTGTGACCTGAGCGGCGGTGTTGGTGATACATCCGTTATCCTTATCCCCTTCTCTGGCAGTTACGACAAATAATCCATAAGTCAGTGAAAACATTACGCTGGTATCCATAAATGATCTCCTTTCTGGGGCAGCATGCTGGCCGTCCCATATGTGCAGACAGGAAATGTGCCGACAGGCGGGAAGCACAGCATAATCCCTTCGTGAAAATGAACGTTTCCCGCACAGAGCGGCAATATCACTCTGCAACATTGATAGTTATTATTTTTAGATAATTATACCAGACTCAAATGTAATGTTCAACAATAAAAACAGTAATTATTATTGATTTTGTTGCTTGGAAGCAAAGAATTTCTCTTGTCTCACTCAGGGGTTTATGATATGCTGTATGCAGAATATCAGCTCTGACGGCAAGGATTACCGAGCGGGAATAGTTGAGAGAAATAAAGTGTGGATATCCGCACAGGACAGGACGGGAAATGTGAAGAGATGCATGTCGAATACTGCAGAAAGACGTTTCCTGCTATTTCTTTTGCAATGACCACTCCTTTCTTTCCATTGCCGGCAGGGCGGTGGAGATGAAGGAGTTTTTTTATGTTAAAAATCGCGATATACGGAAAAGGCGGCATCGGCAAGTCCACCATCACCAGTAACCTGGCGGCAGCCTTTGCCACCCTTGGAAAAAAGGTGATCCAGATCGGCTGCGATCCAAAGGCGGATTCCACCATCAATCTGCTGGGCGGCACCACGCCGATCCCGGTCATGAATTATATGAGAGAATACGATGAAGACCCGGAAACCATCGAAGACATTTCCAAAGAAGGTTTCGGCGGCGTCCTCTGCATCGAGACCGGTGGCCCGACGCCGGGCCTCGGCTGTGCCGGAAGAGGCATCATCGCCACCTTCCAGCTGCTGGAAGACCTGGAGCTTTTTGAAAAACAGCAGCCCGACGTGGTGCTCTACGACGTGTTGGGCGACGTGGTCTGCGGCGGCTTCGCCGCGCCAATCCGGGAAGGCTACGCCAGCAAGGTGCTCATCGTCACCTCCGGCGAGAAAATGGCGCTCTACGCCGCAAACAACATCAACACAGCCGTCCAGAACTTTGAGGACAGAAGCTACGCAAAAGTATACGGCATCGTGCTCAACCACCGCAACGTGGAAAACGAGAAAGAAAAGGTACAGGCCTTCGCCGACGCCGCAGGTCTCCCGATCGTCGGAGAGATCGCCCGCAGCCCGGAGATCACCTATTACGAAGACCGCGGCAAAACCGTGGTGGAAGGAGACCCGGACTGCGAAGTCAGCCGGTCGTTCCTGAAACTGGCGGAGGAGCTGCTGGCAGCGGAAGAGTGAGGCGAAAAGGGATGATGCACCGTTTTCGTTTCTCAAAGACTAATAAAAAGGCAAGCTTTCGGTTGTGGCGGCATGCATTTACTAATCGGAAAAAAGACTTCAATTTTTGACGACCTGTTTTTGTATCGTGGACTGGATGAAAATGATTTGAATAATTTTGTTATGGTCGGTCAATTTCTGGAGCTTGCAGAAGAAAACGATAGTATCGATATATTTATAAAAGAGTAAAAGAAAAGAGGGAGGAAGTGAAGAATGAACAATACAGCAGTGGAAACAGACAATAATGCATCAGGTATGCAGAATCCGGCGGAGTCGTGTGTATCCTGTGCCAAAGAAAATGATGCTTCCCGCCGGGCGTTCTGTCTGACTGCCGAGGAGCTGGTAAAGGCAGGAAAGGATGCGCTGGCTGACGAGATGATTATCAACAGGAATCTGATCTACAGTTCTCCGGCTACGCTGGCTTTTAACTCGCCGGGAGCCCAGGGCTTCGGTGTAAAGCGGGCGGGGCTTGCGATTCCGGGTTCGGTGATGCTTCTGGTGGCGCCGGGATGCTGCGGAAGAAATACGACGATTTTAAGTGAGCTGGGCGGTTACAGCGACCGGTTTTATTATCTGATGATGGACGAGACTGACATCGTTACAGGAAGACATTTGAAGAAAATCCCGCAGGCTGTGCAGGAGATTTATGACGGCCGGGAGGAAAAGCCGTCGGTGGTGATGATCTGCATCACCTGCGTGGATGCTTTGCTGGGCACCGACATGGACCGCGTCTGTAAAAAGGCGCAGGACGCCGTGGGTATTCCGGTGCTGCCGTGCTACATGTATGCGCTGACGAGAGAGGGACGGAAGCCGCCGATGGTTCACGTGCGCCAGTCCATTTACTCGCTGCTTGAACCCCGGAAGAAAAAAAGCACCTCGGTGAACCTGCTGGGACATTTTGCACCGCTCATCGATGACTGCGAGCTTTATGAGCTTCTGCGGCAGGCGGGCGTGAAAACTATCCGGGAGATCTCCCGCTGTGAAAGTTACGAGGAATACCTGTCCATGGCGGAAGCGAATTTCAATCTGGTGCTGGACGCGGAAGCCAGATATGCGGCGGAAGATATCCGCAAACGACTGAATATCCCGTGGATCGAGCTGACGAGACTGTATCAGATGGATAAAATCGCCCGTCAGTACGAGCTGTTCGCCGCAGCCATCGGCGTGAAGATGGACGACAGCGTTTACCGGGCGCAGGCGGAAGCCGCAGTGGAAGAATTCCAGAAGAAATACCCGAAACTGACGTTCTCCGTGGGTGAAGGCTGCAACGGCAACGCCTTCGAGCTGTCCCTGGCGCTGCTTCGGTATGGGTTCTCCGTGGCAGAGATTTTTTCCAGCATCGGAGAAAATGATTTCCTCTACCTGGAAAAAATTGCGAAGCTAAGCCCGCAAACCCGCGTCTACTCCAACCTGGAGCCGACCATGATCTATTACGACTGCTCGGAAGCATCGGCGGATATCACCATCGGTAAAGACGCCGCATACTACCACCCCGAGGCAGCGCATCTGGAATGGAGCGACGACATCCAGCCATTTGGCTACGCAGGCGTGCGGCATTTCTTTACGGCATGTGAGGAAGTGCTGGAAATTCACAAATATACAACGTGGCAAAATAGAAGATTCTGACAAAACAGATGATGTTTTGATCGACTAATTCGTCTGACTTGATTCTCAGCCGGAGAGTCAGTCATAATAATACAGATGCAGTCGAGATGGAACAGGAGTTTTGCCATAATCTCAGCGATGTAGTCAGACAGAGATTTGCGTTTTTCTATAGTGTATACAGCGTCGCAAATCTCGTTTGTTCCTACATCCTCAGATTCTATCAAAAACTGCAGTTTCATCGCGACAAATCTTAATATAAAGTGAAAAAGGAGACAACATGAAAGGACTTAGAAAATACATCGCCCCGTTTGCTCCGGATCAGTCCGGTGCCACCGCTGTATTCTGTGAGCTGGGCGGGCTGGTGATCATACTGGATGCCGGCGGCTGCGCGGGAAATGTCTGCGGTTTTGACGAGCCGCGGTGGTTTGACAGCAAAAGCGCCATATTCAGCGCGGGGCTGCGTGATATGGACGCTATCCTGGGACGGGACGACAAGCTGGTGGAGAAGATCGCCAAGGCATGCAAAAAAATAGACGGAAACTTTGTGGCGGTCATCGGGACGCCGGTGCCGGCGGTTATCGGAACCGATTATTCCGCTCTTAAACGGATGATTGAGAAGAAAACGGGATTTCCGACGGTGACGGTGGACACCAACGGCATGGAATTATATGACGACGGCGTAAAAAAAGCTTTTCTGGAGCTGTTCCGTACATTTACTGGAAAGAACATCTTTACAAGAAAAGATGCAAGCGGACGGCAGGCAGAAGCTCAGTCTGACAGCGATGGCAGCACGGAAGTCCTGCCGGGAACTCTGGGAATCATCGGCGCCACGCCGATGGACATGGTGGAGACGGTGGAGTCGGACGCGCTGGCGCGATATTATAAGGGAAAAGGCTGGCAGCAGGTGTTCAGCTACGGCATGGGAACAGGACTTGCTGATGTGGAGCAGGCGCACCGGGCAGAGAAGAATCTGGTCATCGCTCCGGCGGGGCTGGCAGCGGCCAAATATCTCGAAAAGAAATACGGCACGCCTTACGAGGCGGCGTATCCGTTGGAGACCATCCCGGGCTTTGAGACGCTGATGGAAGAAGTCGAAAAAAAAGAGCGGAAGAAGATTCTTATTGTTCATCAGCAGGTGCTGGCCAATTCTCTGCGGGAGGCCATCCGGGAGAGCAGCGAGGCAGAGATTACTGTCGCTTCGTGGTTTATGCTGGAAAAGGAACTGAGAGAAGAAGGGGACGTACATTTGAAAGAGGAAGATCAGTGGATGTCTCTGGTAAGAGACGGCGGCTATGATCTGATTATCGGGGAAAGCCTGTTTATGCGGGCGGTGCCGGAGTACGCCGGAGACTTCCTGCCGCTTTCGCATTTTGCGGTTTCCGGAAAGAGGCATGTATAATAGAAATGGAAGATCAAAAAACAATCAAAAGACAAGTTGAGAAAACGCTTCGGATCTGCGTGTTCGGCATCGTGCAGGGCGTGGGATTTCGCCCGACGGTGAGCCGCCATGCGGCGGCGCGCGGGGTGCGGGGCAGTGTCTGCAATATGGGCCCTTACGTGGAGATCTGGGCACAGGGCCAGGAGGAAAGCCTGCGGGATTTCTGCGAGGATATCCGGGAGCGGCCGCCGGAACGGGCGGTGATTCTCCGGATGGACGTGGAAGAAAAGGAATGCGGGGAAACGCCGGAGTTTTCTGATTTCGCAATCATCGAGAGCGGCAAAATCAGGGGAGATATTTTTGTGTCTCCGGACATTGCTATCTGTGAGAAATGTAAGGAGGAAATGTACGATCCTTCTGACCGGCGATATCTGCATCCTTTTATCAATTGTACGTGCTGTGGGCCGCGGCTGACGATTCTTGACGCCATGCCTTATGACAGAGAACGGACCAGCATGGCGGAGTTTCCAATGTGCGAAACCTGCGAGTGGGAGTATACCCATCCGGAGACGAGGCGGTACGACGCCCAGCCGGTCTGCTGCAATGACTGCGGGCCGCAGGTGTACCTGCTGGATGAAAGTACCGGTTCCGAAAAGGGCTCAGAAACTGTCCGCGGCGCCGAAGCCATCCGCCGGGTGCGTAAGGTAATCAGTGAGGGAGGCATCGCCGCCATCAAGGGAATCGGAGGATTTCACCTGTGCTGTGACGCCTCCAACGAGGAGGCTGTAGCGCTTCTGCGGCGGCGGAAAAAACGGCCGGCAAAGCCGTTTGCCGTGATGATGAAAAACATGGAGACGGTGGAGAGGGAATGTCGGTTTGATCAGGCGCAGGCAGAGGTTTTAGACGGACATCAAAAGCCGATCTTGCTGCTGCCGCGGAAAAAAGGCGGGCGGCTCTGTCCGTCGGTGGCTCCGGGCAATCCGAAAGTGGGCGTGATGCTTCCATATGCGCCCATACAGCTTTTGCTCTTTGACTACGACGATGATACAGAAGTGTCGGATTGCCTGGTGATGACCAGCGCCAATACGTCCGGTGCTCCCATCTGCAGGGACGATGCGGACGCCCGCCGGGAGCTTCTGGGACTTTGCGATATCATTTTGTCTCATGACAGGCTCATAAGAATCCGTGCCGATGATACGGTCATGGACTTTTTCCGTGGGGAGCCGTACATGGTGCGCCGCTCCAGAGGGTATGCGCCTTTGCCGGTGATGATGAACGCCGACTGGCAGGGAGAAGTGCTGGCGGTGGGCGGCGAGCTGAAAAATACGTTCTGCGTCGGGAAAAATGCATTGCTTTATCCGTCTCCTTACATTGGCGACATGGGAGACGTGCGCACCGTGCGGGCGCTGACAGAATCCGTGGAGCGGATGTGCCGTCTGCTGGAGGCGAAGCCGTCGCTGGTGGCGTGCGATCTGCATCCTGCCTACAATACCACGGCGGCCGCGGAACAAATGGGACTGCCGGTGCTGAAGATTCAGCATCATTACGCCCACATTTTGTCCTGCATGGCGGAAAACGACTGGATGGAGCCGGTCATCGGCGTATCCTTTGACGGTACTGGTTACGGCACCGATGGAACCATCTGGGGCGGAGAGATTCTTGCCGCCGATTACGAAGGATTTACCCGGCTGGCGTCGGTGGAGCCTTTCCTGCAGGTGGGCGGAGACCTGTCCGCCAAAGAAGGCTGGCGCATTGCCGTTTCCTTATTAAGAGATATTTACGGACAGGAAGAAGCCTGTCGGAAGGCAGAAGAATGGGGACTCTGCACCCGGCAGGAGGCATCGCTTCTTGGCAAGATGGCAGAGAAAAACATCAACACGGTGGTTTCCACCAGCGCGGGCCGTCTGTTTGATGCGGTGAGCGCCCTGCTTGGTATCTGCCGCAGCTCCACCTTTGAGGGAGAAGCGTCAACTTCCCTGCAGTTTGCGGCGGAGGCCTATCTTGAAAGCAGGGAGCAGACCGAAGGGGCCGGGGGACTTGAACCCGCGGCCGGGGAAGATCTGGCGCCGATTGCATTGCAGGTGGAAGACAGCGCTGAGGGCGACGGGAACTGTTCCGGGCCAACGATTCCGGCTAAGGAAAGCTGCGCCGAAGAACGACAGTATCTCCTGCCCACAAAACGTTTGATCCGCCGGATGGCGGAGGGCAGGGCGGCCGGAGAGGACGCCGGTTACCTGGCCTGGCTCTTTCACAGAAGTCTGGCGGAGATGATCGTGGATGCCTGCGTCAAGCTCCGGCAGACAACGGGAAGAAATACCGTGGCGCTGAGCGGAGGCGTTTACCAGAATCTGCTGCTGCTTCGGTACAGCGTGGAGAGACTGGAAGAAGAAGGTTTCCGCGTGCTGACCCATCATCTGATCCCGCCCAACGACGGCGGTATCTGTCTCGGTCAGGCAGCGGCGGCCATGGCGCATCTGCAGCGGAATAAAACATAAATAAATCAGAAATGGATGAATCATAGATAGAAAAGAGGAGGAACAGCCATGTGTGTAGGCTTACCAGCAAAAATTGTGACAATGAAGGATGGAATGGCAGTGGTGGACGCGTCCGGAGCTAAAAGGGAGATCTCCACAGAACTTCTTGAAAATGTGGAGCCGGGCGATTACGTGATGGTTCACGCGGGCATCGCCATCGCAAAGATTCAGGAGGAAGAAGACGAGGAAGCCGATGAGATTCTGGAGGAACTGTTATGAAAGACACCGTAAAGACAGCCAGAGAGATTATTGAGCATTATGACGGGCCGCCGGTGCGGATCATGGAAGTCTGCGGCACACACACCCACGAGATATTCCGGCTGGGTATCCGGAAGCTGCTGCCGGAGCAGGTGAATCTTATTTCCGGACCGGGCTGTCCGGTCTGTGTGACGCCGGCAGATTTTATTGACGAGGCGATCTGGCTGGCTCTGGAAAAAAATGTGACCATCTGTACATTTGGTGATCTGGTGCGGGTGCCGGGCAGCAAAAAAAGCCTGGCGGCGGCCAGAGCCGAGGGTGGAAAAATACAGGTGGTGTACTCGCCGACAGACGCTTTCCAGTACGCAAAAGAACACAGGGACGAGCAGGTGGTATTCCTGTCCGTGGGATTTGAGACCACCACGCCGGCTGCCTGCCTGTCTGTAAAGATGGCGGCGGAGGCAGGGCTTGAGAATTATTCTCTTTTGACAGCCAACAAGACCATGCCGCAGGCTTATAAAGCATTAAAAGGAAGTGCCGATGTATTCCTGTATCCGGGACACGTGAACGCCATCATGGGAACGAAGCTCTGTGAAGAGCTGGCAGCAGAGGGTACCAGCGGTGTTGTGGCAGGCTTTGGAGCCAAAGAGATCCTGGCGGCTTTTGCTGTGATCCTTGCAAAGTTTCCAAAAGGAGAGCCATTTTTTGCCAACGCATATAAACGCGTGGTGACACCGCAGGGAAGCGTTCCGGCGCAGAAGCTGATGGAAGAATGGATGGAAGCCTGCGACTCTGAATGGCGGGGACTGGGTATGATTCCGCAGTCAGGTATGAAGCTGCGGGAAGAGCACCGGCAGTTTGATGCGAGAGTGAAGTACGATATTCCGAAGATGGAAGGACGGAGCAACCCGGCCTGCCGCTGCGGAGAAGTACTGCAGGGCAAATGTACACCGACAGAATGTCCGTTATTTGGAAAGGGATGCACGCCGCTTCATCCGGTGGGAGCCTGCATGGTTTCCGGCGAAGGAGCCTGCTCCGCATTTTATCAGTACGGAGAGAATTAGGATTTGTCGATTGGAATTGCAGGTTTTGTGAAAATCAGAGGATGTAGGAGCAGACGAGATTTGCGACACCGCATATATTATAGAAAAACGCAGGCGGGAAGCTCTTCTCCTCCACCTCGGCAGGCTGGTTATGAGAACATCCATTATAACATCCCTATAACGCCTGCGCTCACAGTCGTCGCCGACCTTTCCCGATGTGTTTTTCCATTGAGATACCATGCCGCAAATCTCTGTCTGACTACATCACTAAGATTACAAAAAATGCCCGTTCCAAATCGACGGCATCTGTACCATTGTGGCGTGCTCTTCAGTTTGCATGTTTCTTAGCACAAATTCAAGATGTTATGGCATCTTTTTTGCCAGGAACTTCTGGTTTGCCACGTTGTATATATAACCACAATACAAGGAGAAAGATTATGAATGAAACAGTAACCCTTGCCCATGGGGCCGGCGGAAAACAGACCGCCGAGCTGATAGATAAAGTATTTAAAGAACATTTTGCCAATCCGGATCTGACCAGCGACGATGCGGCGGTGCTTCCAGTGGAAGCGGGAAAGCTTGCCTTTACCACCGACGGCTTCATCGTATCTCCGGCGGAGTTTCCGGGAGGAAACATCGGAAAGCTCAGTATCTGCGGCACGGTCAACGACCTGGCCTGCATGGGAGCGAAACCGCTGTACCTTTCCTGTGCATTTGTCATTGAGGAAGGATTCCCGATGGAGAAGCTGGAAAAGATCGCCGCTGCCATGGAGGCGACGGCGAAGGAGGCCGGCGTGAAGATTGTGGCGGGCGACACGAAGGTGGCCGGAAAAGGTCAGGTGGACGGCGTGTTTATCACGACTACCGGCATCGGACTGGTGCAGGAGGATGTGGAGACTTCAGGCAAGAAGGCGCAGCCGGGTGACGCGGTCATCGTAAGCGGCGACGTGGGACGTCATGGCTGCACGATTTTGCTGGAACGGGAAGATTTCGGCATTGAGGCGGACGTGACCAGCGACTGCGCGCCGCTCTGGGGAGCCGTGGAGGACATGCTTTCTGTGACGAAGGATATTCATGTGATCCGTGACGCCACCCGCGGCGGCGTTGGAACTGTCCTCTATGAGATTGCGGGACAGAGCCAGGTGGGCATCCGCCTCCATGCGGAAGACATACCGGTGCAGGACGGAGTGAAGGGCGTCTGCGGCATGCTGGGTCTCGAACCACTGTATCTTGCCTGCGAGGGACGTCTGGTGATTTTTGCGCCGAAGGAGCAGGCGGAGGCCATCGTGGAGAAGCTGCGCCAGGGCAAATATACCAAAGACGCCGCCATCATTGGCGAGGTGACCGAAGAGATGCCGGGCCGGGTTGTGATGACCACGGAGATCGGCGCAGAGACACTGCTGCCGGAGCCGCGGGGCGAGCTGCTGCCTAGAATTTGCTAGTGTACCGTATCACATTTCACAGAGCGCAGGTCTGCGCCGCAGCGAAGAAAGAAACTGCGGTGAGCAAAGAAGCAAGAAACAAGTATGGGCCAAAACCGGCTGTGCGGCAGCCAGAAAGGATGTGACCGGTCGTGGAGACAGAAACGAGAATCGCCGTCCTGTCCATCATTGTGGAAAATACGGACACGACGGCAGAGCTTAATGATATCATACATGAATACGCCGAGTACATGGTGGGGCGGATGGGGATTCCCTACCGGGCGCGGGGCATCAACATCATCAGTCTGGTGGTGGATGCGCCGCAGAATGTCATCAGCACTTTGTCCGGCCGCATCGGACGGCTGGAGGGCGTGACGTCCAAAGTGGCGTACGCAAAGGTGTGACGTATGCGAAAGTATGATATACGTTAAGATGTGGCATTAAAAGGAATGGAGAAAATTATGATAAAGATTGCAGTATACGGAAAGGGCGGCATCGGCAAATCCACCACCATCTCTAACGTGGCTGCGGCCATGGCGGAGCAGGGACTTAAGGTGATGCAGATCGGATGCGATCCGAAGGCGGATTCTACGGTGCTTCTGCGTCATGGAAAGCCTGTGGAGACGGTGCTTGATCTGGTGCGTGACCGGAAGAATGATTTTACTCTGGACGACATGGTCATGGAGGGATACCGGGGCGTCCTCTGCGTGGAAGCCGGCGGACCTGCGCCGGGAATGGGATGCGCCGGACGGGGTATCATCGCCGCTCTGGAGAAGCTCAAAGAAAAAGGTGCTTATGAGACGTATAAGCCGGATGTGGTCATTTATGATGTCCTTGGCGACGTGGTCTGCGGCGGCTTTTCCATGCCTATGCGAGGCGGCTACGCCGACCGGGTCTTTGTGCTTACTTCCGGGGAGAATATGGCTATTCACGCGGCAGCAAACATCGCCATGGCGGTGGAGAATTTCAAAAACCGCGGCTATGCGAAGCTGGGCGGCATCATTCTCAACCGAAGAAATGTAAAGCATGAGGAAGAGAAAGTACAGGAACTCTGCGAAGATATTCACAGCAGGGTCATAGGAAGGCTTTCACGCAGCGAGACCGTGACCGACGCCGAGGAGCTTGCCATGACGGTGCTGGAAACGCAGCCGGACAGCGAGATGGCGGCGGAGTACCGCAGGCTGGCAGAGCAGATCCTCGCGGTCTGCCGGGAAGAAATGTAAACGAGGAGAATCAAGATGCTTGAAATGATACATGGAAATCGGGAGACCATGCTGAAATACAGCCCTCCCGTTACGGAAAAAGAGAGTATCTTCATGAAAGACGCCGCATGGCCGACGCCGTTTCTGCCGGGGCTGGAGTACAATAGTCCGGCCCACGGGACCTGGAATATCGTACACACGGGGATGCTCATTCCGGGTTCTCATCAGATCTATGTGTGCGCGGCCAACTGTAACCGGGGCGTGGTGCTGACGGCGGCGGAAATGAATGCTGCGGACCGCTTTTCCACCATTGCTGTCAAAGAAGATGACATCACTAACGGGCAGATGGAAGAACTGGTCATTGACGGCGTGTCGGAGATTTTGCATAAATTAAAACGAAAACCAACGGTTGTTTTACTATTTACAGTCTGTATCCACCATTTTATGGGATGTGACCTGGAATACATTTACAGAACGCTGCGGGAACGTTTTCCGGAGCAGCGGTTTGTGGACTGCTATATGGACCCGATCATGCAGAAAGGCGGCATGACGCCGGATCAGAAGCTGCGTATCGCGATGTATGATTGTTTGGAAAAGCGGCCGAAAAATCTGAAGCAGGTGAGTATCGTGGGCAACGATTTGACCCTGCAGCCGGACTGTGAGATTCTGTCTATGCTGAGGGAAGGCGGCTATGCGGTGAAGGATATTACCACCTGCGAGACATTTGAGGAATACCTTTCCATGTCGGAAAGCGTGCTGAACATCGCCACCTACCCGTCGGCAAAGGCGGGCGGGGAGAAGCTGTCCGACCGGCTGGAGATGGATTTTCTCTACCTGCCGCAGACCTTTGATTATGAAGAGATAGACGGGGAGATCTCTTTACTGGCGGATACGCTGGGCCTTTCGATGCCGGATACCGCTTCGCTTCGGAAGAAATGTGAAGAGAAGCTGAATGAGACGAGGGAGCTCCTTGACGGTATGCCGGTGGCCATCGATGCGGCGGCGGCGCCGAGGGTGCTGGGACTGGCCCGTCTGCTTTTGGAACATGGTTTTTCGGTGACGCATGTTTATGCGGACAGTTTTTCGCCGGAAGAAGAAGATGCGTACCGCTGGCTTCGAAGCTATGCACCGGAGCTTACGGTCTGCGCCACCATCCACACCGGCATGCGGGTTATTGCGCGGCGGCCGGAGAGGGTGCTTGCCATCGGACAGAAAGCGGCCTACTTCCACCAGACCGGACATTTTGTCAACATGGTGGAGGGCGGCGGACTTCACGGCTACGCCGGCATCTGCGGGCTTTGTGAAAAGATACAGGAAGCGTTTTATCATACGAAGGACACGAAGGATTTGATCGTGCGAAAAGGATTGGGGTGTGTCAGCTGCATATGAAACAGGTATCCGTAATCATATCAACGTATACGGCGGACGTCTCGGGCGTCTGCTCCGCCCTCTATGAGCTGGGCGGTATGGTGGTCATCCACGATCCTTCCGGATGCAATTCCACCTACAATACCCACGATGAACCCCGCTGGTACGACCAGGACAGTCTGGTGTTCATCTCCGGTCTGTCAGAGATTGACGCCATCATGGGAAATGACGAGAAGTTTATTGATGATATCGTGCGGGCGGCGAAAGACCTGTCCCCACGGTTCATCGCCCTAGTCCGCACTCCGGTGCCGATGATGATTGGGACGGACTTTGAGGCCATCCGGGATATCATCGCTCAGGAGACCGGACTGCCGGTCTTCTACTTTGCCACCAACGGTATGCATTCCTACGTGCAGGGCGCGGGGATGGCGCTGGAGGCAGTGGCGCGGTCCATGGTTGCGGAGCCGCCGGAGAGGGAGGCTGAGTTGGCAGACGCCTCGCTTTCCAGGCCGCCCCGCCGGAAAATTAACCTGCTGGGCGTGACGCCGCTGGACTTTTCCATCAACGGAACCCTGTCCTCCATGCGCGCCTTTTTTGAAGCCCATGACTGCGAGATCATAAGTACCTTCGCCATGGGCAGCAGCCCGGAGGAGATTGCCCGGGCAGGAGAGGCTGAGGTCAATGTGGTGGTATCTTCCGTGGGACTGCCGGCGGCAAAGACGCTGCGGGAGCGGTTTGACACGCCGTATGTGGTCGGCATGCCGACGGAACCTTTCGCAGATGAGCTGCTAGCCTGTCTGGAAGAAGCGAGACGGGACGGAGTATGCCAGGCAGCTTACCATCAGGAGGATGCTGGCCAGGATAACCCTTCCGCCGCCCGGCAATCTGTCCGTACGGAAGCTTCCGCCGCCGCGCCGGTGTATCTCATCGGTGAAGCTGTCATCAGTCAGTCACTGGCGAGAGCCGTCAGCGAAAGCTACGGCTGCCGGACTAAAGTGCTCTGTCCACTGGAGACAGAGAAAGAGCTTCTGGAAGAGGGACTTTGTCTTTCTGTGGACAGTGAAGAGGAGATTGCAGAGATTCTTGCCGACGCGGCGGGAATCATTGCTGATCCCATGTATGAACCAATCTGCCCGGAAGGGGTGCCGTTTTATCCACTGCCCCACGAGGCATTTTCCGGCAGAATCTACCGGAAGCAGATTCCGGATCTGACGGATGTTCGGTTCCTCGCCCGCTGGATGGAGGAAAATGGATTGTCAGAAGGACGGTTTTCCAGAACGGAGATGCTGGTGGGCGAAGAAGGAATACAGCGGCTCCGGAAAGCCCGGGTGGCCGTGTTCGGCGTTGGGGGTGTCGGAGGCTACGTGGTGGAGGCTCTGGCAAGAAGCGGGGTCGGCGCCTTTGATTTGATTGACAACGACCGGGTGAACCGTTCCAACCTGAACCGGCAGATTATCGCCACCGAGGCGACCATAGGGCGGAAAAAAGTAGAGGTGATGAGGGAGCGGATTCTCTCCATCAACCCGGATGCCAGTGTAACGATGCATCCTTGCTTTTATCTGCCGGAGAAGGCGGACGAATTTGACTTTTCTTCGTATTCCTACGTGGTGGACGCCATAGATACCGTGACGGCCAAGATCGACATTATCATGCAGGCGCAGAAGGCAGGCGTTCCGGTCATCAGCTGCATGGGCGCCGGCAATAAGCTGGACCCTTCCCGGTTTGAGGTGACGGACATTTATAAAACGTCCGTCTGCCCGCTGGCCAAGGTCATGCGCCGGGAGCTGAAAAAACGGGGCGTTAAGAAACTGAAGGTGGTCTATTCCAGAGAAGAAGCCATCAAGACCGGCTCCCGCACGCCGGGAAGTATCGCTTTTGTGCCGTCGGTGGCAGGATTGACCGCCGCCGGGGAGGTGGTAAAAGATCTTCTCACCGGCGTTGGAGAGGGCGTCGGTTCTAAAGGTGCGAACCGCCCGGAAGAGCTGCGTTGTCAAGAGGGAGCGAACCGCCCCCAGGAACCATAAAAACAGTCACAAAACCAGAAGAAACGAGGGGAAATCTATGGAAATCGCCAGGCGGTTCATAAAAGAAAGAATTTTGTCCCGGGATGAATTTGTTCTGCTCTTACAGCAATCCGGGGATGCAGATGTCCGGGAAATGCTTCGTCAGGAGGCGTTTGCACTCTGCAGAAAATATTACGGAAACAAGGTGTATATCCGTGGACTGATCGAGTTTACCAATTACTGTAAGAATAACTGCTATTACTGCGGCATCCGACGGGATAATCGCAATGTCCGGCGTTACCGCCTGATGGAAGAGGAGATTCTGTCCTGCTGCCGGGAAGGCTATGCTCTCGGATACCGCACCTTTGTACTACAGGGCGGAGATGATCCGTATTTTACCGATGAGCGGATGACAGAGCTGATCCGGCGGATCAAAGAGAATCATCCCGACTGCGCCATCACCCTGTCCATCGGGGAGAGGGAGAAGGAGAGCTACCGGAAGTTCAGGGAAGCGGGAGCGGACCGATATCTGCTTCGTCATGAGACGGCGGACGAAGCCCATTACCGCAGTCTGCACCCGCAGGAAATGAGTCTTTCCCACCGGATGAAGTGCCTGTACGATCTGAAAGAGCTTGGCTATCAGGTGGGTGCGGGATTTATGGTGGGGTCGCCGGGACAGACTCTTGTAAATATTGCGGATGATCTGTTGTTTTTGCATCGTCTTCAGCCGGAGATGGTGGGAATCGGTCCCTTCATTCCGCACCATGATACCAGGTATGCAGGCGAGAAGGCGGGAAGTGTGGATATGACCATCTTTCTTCTTTCGGTCATAAGAATTCTGCTGCCGAAAGTCCTGCTTCCGGCGACGACAGCCCTCGGCACCATGGATCCCTTCGGGCGGGAGAAAGGACTTCTGGCGGGAGCCAACGTGGTTATGCCAAATCTTTCTCCGGAGAAAAACAGAAAAGATTACAGTCTTTACGATAATAAAATCTGTACCGGAGAGGAAGCGGCGCAGAGTATCGCCGCTCTCAGAAAAAAAGTGGAATCCGTGGGGTGTCAGGTTGTGACGGACCGGGGAGATGCCCTGAGATAGACGGGATCAGACCGAAGAAAGCGACCAACGGCGAAAAGAGCGTCCGATGAAAGGAAAACTGCCGGAAAAAAGAAATATAGACAGCGTAAAATGCCAGATGAACAAAAAATATGTTATCTGGCATATTTTAGGTGGTCAAACATTACGGATTGCGTTGACACCATTCTCCGGCAGGTTGTATAATTTAAGAAATATAATGGTTTTCGGAGAGAGTATATGAAAGAATTTACAAACAGGCTGGCCGATAACGCAGGTACTCTGCTGGCATTTTTTGTGCTGCTGGCGGCAGTATTGGCGTCGGTCTGTCTGATAAAATATATATTTCGGAAAAGAACGGAGAAAAATGGACAGGTCAGGGAGGCGCGACGTCTGTATTCCTTCCTGTCAGATAATCCTTTTCAGGTGTATATTCTGGTCAGAGGCGCGGATGCTTTTCCTCTTTTTGTGTCTGATAATGTGGAGAAAATATTTGGTCTGGAGAAAAATGATATCTGTACCGATGTTTTTGCATTTGTCAGGTGTATGGAAGAAGAAGAGATTGGAAATCTTAAAGAACTTTTCAGAGGCTGGGACAGAAAGCAGCCGCTGGAGGCGGATTTTTCTTATGTAAACAGAAGGACAGAGAGCCGGGGAGATGCATTTCTGAGGGTTGGTTACGCGGAAGATGAGGATATTTATACTATTGTCATGGAGGATATTTCCAGGCGAAAGGCAACGGAGAACAGACTGCGGGAGGAGCTTTCCCGTGCCAGAGCGGAGAATGACGCCAAGACGGAGTTTCTCTCAGAGATGTCTCATGAGATTCGTACTCCGATGAACGGGATTCTGGGGCTTCTGGAACTTGCGAAAATGGAAATATCCAATACTGAGGCAGTGCAGGAATACCTGGACAAGACACAGAATCTGGCCCGGTTTCTGCTGCATTTAATCCATGACATTCTGGATCTGACACGCATTGAGAGCGGTAAAATTGAGCTGCAGCAGGAGAGCTTTGATCTGATTGCCGTGGCGCAGAAAATGCGGACTATGTTTCAGAAAACAATTGAGGAAAAGGAACTTCATTTCGAACTGAGGGTGGAGGACTTCGATGTCCGCCGGGTCATCGGTGACGAAATGCGCCTGAGTCAGGTCGTTATCAATTTTCTGTCCAATGCGGTGAAGTTTACAGATCCGGGAGGCAGCGTCATTCTTACTTTCCGACAGATGGAAAAGATTGATAATCACCTCCGCCTGATGATTCAGGTGAGGGATACAGGAAAGGGGATTGAGCCAGAGTTTTTGAGTCACATTTTCCGCCCGTTTGAGCAGGAAAGCAGCATGATTGCTAAAAAATACGGCGGCAGTGGCCTGGGAATGTCTATCGCGGATAATCTGATTCGTCAGATGGGCGGACAGATTGTCATTGACAGCGAGGTGGGAAAAGGCAGTGATTTCACGGTGTTTCTTTCTTTGCCTGTGGCAGAGACGGAACAGACCGGCACCGCCGGAGAAGGCAGCCATGAGCTGCGGCAGGATGCCGGAACAACGAACGAGGAAGAAGAACTGCGGTATCTGAAGAACGCTCATGTTTTATTGGCGGAAGATAACGATATCAATGCACGTATTACCATGGCGATTCTGGAGAAAGCAGGCGTTCGCACGGATCGCGTTCTTAACGGAAGGCAGGCAGTGGAGATTTTTAAGGACAGCGAAGAAGGTTTTTATGATGTGATACTGATGGATATCCAGATGCCGGAGATGGACGGCTGGGAAGCTACCAGACAGATACGGGAGCTGGACCGGAAGGATGCCCGGCTTATACCGGTTTATGCGCTCTCGGCCAATTCCTATGTGGAAGACCAGAGACGTTCTCTGGCGGCAGGAATGGATGATCATATTGCCAAGCCGATTGACTTTAATGTACTGAAGAAAAAAATGGGTGCTGCAATTCGAAATGCGCGCAACGCATGGAATGCTGTCCGGACCAATGATATGGGAGTGACAGCGGAGAAACAAGGGGAGTATGGGGAATGAAAAAATTAAAAGAGTATTTACAGAAGAAAAAGGGAGCCTTGCCGATGCTCACGCCAGTGACAGCGGTTGTGATTTTATGCCTTGTCATTGCCATGCAGGCGGAAAAGCTTCAGAATATGTTTGATCCGGATTCCTTTGTATCAAAAGAAGAGCAGAAAGAAACATTTGATCCCACCGGCTATGGGCTGAAAGAAGATGGAGAAAAACAGGGGGAGGAAGACAGCACCGAAGATTCCTTTGAACAGGAGGATCAGGAGCAGAGAAAAATGCAGAATCCTGCTGCAGATTATTTTGGAAACCGGGCCGGAGGGAAGAACACAGAAGATCAGGAGAAACCGGCGGAGAAAATCGTTTATGTGGATCATAAAGCCGGGGAAGGTATGGAGCGGCAGACTGGAACCGGGGACGCCGGGGGTTCGGCAGACGGCCAGATTCCGGGTGGAACCGGAAATGGCGGCAGGAAAGAGAACACGGACGATACGCAGGAAGGAAGTAACAGTACTCCTGGAGATGCCACATCTCCGGAGACCGGAGACGATGAAAATGAACCGGGTGAATCCGGAGACGGCGGAGAAGAGGAGCCGGATGACAGTGAAGATGAAGATACGGCCTGGACAGCGGACTCTCTCTCTGTGTCTTATTACAGAAATCAGGATGCGGTATCTTTCTATAAAGAACAGGTGCCGTCGGAATCTTATGTCCGCGGCAATATTACAGTCACTTCTCACTGGGTGGATAAGAACAATCCGTCCAATACAAGGACGAAAGAAGAGACGGAATTTGTGCTGGAATCTATTCCGGAAAAATATGACCACAGACTCACAGATGAGGATGTCAATCAGAGCTTCACGCTGAAGATCACCTGCCAGGGGCTGACAGATACCGTCACCTGTGTCATAAAAAATGATTACATACGATTTACGGGAATGCGTGTGCATTATGATTCATCCCCGGTATATGTGACCGGAGAGACTTTGTTTCAGGGGGAAGAAGTTAATGACGCACCCATAAGAAATGCCATAACACTGGATGTGTATGGAAGAACAGTGCAGGGAGGACAGGATGTTTATCTGCCTGATGAGAGTAATTATCAGGTGTCATTCAAGGAAGAAACCGGCGGTGTGGCGTCCAAGAAGGAGGACGGGAGTCAGTGGGAAGCGAGTATCTTATACTGCGGCGCCGGGGAAGGTTCCACAGTGGTGCTGCGGGGGACAGACGCCGTCCGTTACAGCGTCAGAGACTACAAACTTACAGTCATGTATGATGAACATACGGTACTTGACACCATATACACCGATGACAAAACCGTGGTGCTGAACGGAACTTACGACGGCCGTTGCCCATATAACGAAATGGTGCGTAAGCTGCAGGAAAATGGGAAATATACAACGAATGAAGAAGGGTATCTGACGGAGCTGTTCTATGGATGGTCATCGCAGTATCCGGCTTCGGTGGAAACAAGGGAGATTTCCTATACATTTAAAGACGGACAGCATACGCAGGTGATGTATGCGATTCCTCTCGCCCCGATGCTGGAAAAAGGATATCTGGTGAAGACGAGGGGAGACGATCAGATTCTCACCGGATACGTGCCGGAAGAGAAAACAAGCCGGCTGGATATTCCTTACGGGATTACAAGTGTTGATTTAAACGATTCGTTCAAAATATCAAAAGAAGCGGAAAATGTCGAGACACTTGCTTTGTCCGCCACAGTCAACAGTGTGGATTTGTCTGCTGCCGGGCAGAAGTTTCCGAAACTTTCGGAATATTCTGTGCAGCCGCTGACAGATGGCGAGACGGAGAGCACAGAAAAAAATCACATTTTCAGCGCAGAAAACGGCCTGCTGTACTCAGCAGATAAAAGTACGCTCTGGAAAGTACCGGCGGCTTGTCAGAGTTTTACAGTGAATGAAAAAGTGGAGACGGTTACCGAGGGAGCGCTGGCTGACGCAGCCGCAGGAGTGGGAAAAGAGACTCTGCGCATAAAAATGCTTGCCGAAAATCCGCCGGAGCTTCAGCGGACGGAGAAGACTCCTGTGTTTGGCGGCGCCTCCTGCCAGGTGCAGGTGGAAGTCCCAAAGACCGCAGAGAGCGTCATTGAGGATTTAGTTTATAAACGCTATGTATCCGCCTGGGGAGAAATTTTCGACGATGAGTTCGGAAAAACTGGCACTGCGGCAGAAAGTATAGAGGCTGAAGGCGGAACAGAGGGCCGGTATGAAAATAATGGCGGCGACGTCTATCTGATTTCCGGTGACTGCCGAAGTCTGGCGTTCATCACCAGAGCCGAAAAAGCTATTTATGATGTGCCGGAAGATGCGCAGGCGATTGCGCCGTATGCCTTTGCGGAAGCAGAGGGAGTCCGGTTTGTCAATGTCGGAGAAAATATAGAAAAGCTGGAGAGCTGCAGTTTCGCAGGTGTCAAAACATCTTCTCTGCAGGGAGTGCAGATCAACAGTGAAAGTACCATGGAACTTGGAGAAAATCTGGCAGGAGAGCAGGCGCCGCGGGAGATAAGGTTCTATATTTCGCTGGCGCAGAATGAAGCTTCCGGATGGATAAAGAGACTGACAAAAGATTACGGGGCAGAAACGGCGGAACGCATGCTGACACTGGCAGAGGGAACATTATGTATCGATGAACAGGGGTGTGCGTATCTGGAGCAGGACGATCACAGCCTTATGCTGTGCAGCGCGCCGGAGGAACTGTCAGAATATGAAGTCCCGGAGGGATATACGGTGACGGAGATTGCTGCCGGCGCTTTTGCATGGTGCGGTAATCTTTCCTATCTGGAACTGCCCGATGTGAACAAAGTAGGAAAAAATGCTTTTAAAAATTGTACAGACCTTGAAATTCTCGTGCTGAGCAATCCGGCTTTGTCAGAATGTACCGATGCTTTTGCCGGCTGTGACTCGCTGGAAACCGTTCTTCTGGGAAATGAGGAACTGAAGCCGGAGCTGCCGGAGAAAACAGAGCTTCTGGCGGGAAGCAGGTACTTTGCCGGAGACCGGGCAGTTTATGAAAAACAGACAGAGAAAACCTGTACAATTTTGAACGTGACCACAGATGTGGAAGGAACATTTCGGTTGGAAGACGGCGTCACTGCAATTGGAGACCGGGCTTTTGCCGGCTGCCGGAATCTGACAGATTTTGATACGGAACAGATGAATCAGATAGAATCCATCGGTGCATATGCTTTTTACGAGTGCACAAATCTGAAAGAGGCACTGATCGGAAGAAGCTGCCGACGTATCGGTGAATGTGCTTATGCGGGCTGCAGCGGTCTTGAAACGGTGACCTGGCTGGGAGATACAGAGACGGTGGGCAATTCCGTATTCAGCGCGAATAAGAAACTTTCGGCCGTCTACTTTGGAAACGATACCGGGCAGAGTATCACGGACATCGGCTCCCGTACATTTGAAGACTGTACGGCGCTGCAGACTGTATATTTTCAGGCGGGGGTAAAAGAAATCGGAGATTTCTGCTTCCGGGGCTGCTCCGGAATGTGGACAAGCATTACCCGGGAGTATGCCGCTGCCTGTGAAAAGATCGGTGCGTACGCTTTCGCGGACTGCTCGCGGTATGCCCAGACGTTGGCTTTTTATACCGGGCTTAAAGAACTGGGAGAGGGGGCTTTTCTGAATTGTACTTATCTGCGTTCCATGTGGATTCCTTCTCAGTTAAGAAAGATTCCTGAGAAATGTTTTGCCGGCTGCACTTCGATGAGAAGTCTGGTGGTGCTGGCGGACGCGAATCTGAGGTCGATCGGCGCCAACGCTTTTTCAGGCTGCGTTGCGCTGGAAGAACTGACGAACTTTAATTTACTGACTCATTTTTACGTGCTGGGTGAGAGCGCTTTTTCCGGCGGAACAGTGGGAGAAAATACATACGGAGCGTGTACGGCGTTGAAAAGTATATCGCTGCCGTCCTCTGTCCGACAGATCGCACGGTATGCATTTTCCGGATGCACAGCCCTGGAAACGGCTGCTATAGAGGATGCGTGGAACCTGACAAGTCTGGGCGAAGGAGTGTTCCTGAACTGTACATCGCTAAAAAACGGCGGCTTGTCTGAAACAGCGATCCCAGAACTGCCGGCAGACTCCTTCTCCGGGTGCAGTGCCATGGAAACATTGATGCTGCCGGAGACGGTTACGTCCATAGAAAGCCGCGCGGTGGCAGATTGTGATGCTTTGTATGATATGACAATCAGACGCCGGGACGGCGTTGTGTCAGTGGCGTCCAATGCCCTGACCGGGACAAAAAACAACGGCAGGATTTCCATTTATGTACCGTATACGGACAAACATACACTCCGGAACGCGTATCGCCTGTCCTTTGACTGGTGGACAGCGCTTCTTAATATTTTTACCGGACAGTCTCCTGTCACGATCATCCAGGACCGTGAAATGGGCGAAGAGACCTTTGTGGAAAACGGCGGTCTGTACGAGCGGAAAGACGACGGGACTTTCCGGCTGCTGCAGGCAATTTCGCTGGCAGACGGAGGATTTACAGTAAAAGAAAATACCACGGAAATTTCTTCAGGAGCGTTTGGTTCCAGAGAAGACATGTCGGCGCTGATGCTGCCGGAGTCTCTTCAGGATCTGCCGGCGGGTGTATTTGAAAGCTGTGCAAATCTGGAAATCCTTCTGGTACCGGATGATCTTCGGATGAAATTTACGGATGAAATGTTTGGAGAGGGAGAAAGAAATGTGAATTTCACTCTCTGGGTATCAGACGATGACGCCGATTATTATGAAAACCAGACGGAACTGCCGGTGCGTGCATACGGAAGGCAGGGAGAGATACTGGGGGGCGTTCTCTATGGCGCAGAGGAAGAAGAGGGAAGAAACCGGATTCTTCTTCAATACGTGCCGAAAAATTTCAAAGGAGAACTGACAGTGATGCTTGGCACGCAGGAAGTGGCTGAGGAAGCTGCCATGGGCTGTCAGAATCTGACGGCGGTAAACAGCGCATATACCGTAGAAAAAATAGGAGCGTATGCTTTTGCGGATTGTTCTTCGCTGCAAACCGTTGACCTTACCAGCCTTTCGGCCACAGCACTGACGGAAATCGGAGATTATGCCTTTGCCGGATGTACGAACCTGATCGGTGAAAATACAGGAAAGGGAGAGGAGGAAGAACTCCTGATCCCGTCAACAGTGAAAGTTCTCGGCAAAGGAATGCTGAAAGATTGCAGTTCCTTGACAAATCTGTCTCTGCAGGGAAATTCAGATGAGCTGCCGGATGAATTTTGCAGCGGTTGTGAGAATCTGCAGTCTCTGTCTCTCGCGAGAACATTGCTGAATTCTGTAACAAGAATTGGAAAGAAAGCTTTTTATGGCTGTGAGAGTATTACATCTGTGAGCTGGTCCAACATGCCGAATCTGAAGATAGTGGATGACGGCGCTTATGAGAACTGTTCCTCATTGGTACAGGTGACTTTCGCGAATCAGGTAGAATATATCGGCGACGCGGCTTTTCTTGGTACGGCTTTGGAAATGCTTTCCTTTAACGGGGAGAATCCGCCGGCTCTTGGAGAAAATATTTTAAATGAGGAAGAACAGAGCAGGGTGCATGTGTACATTCCTGCCGGTGAAAACGGAGAAATTTATCTGAAATATTATGAGGCATGGGAAAACAATTATCCGGTTCTGGTTTCCCGGCTTGTTGCTCAGGATGGAAGTGAGTATCGTGCAGTAAATAATATTCTCTATCTGCTGGATCCGGAACAGGAAAGCAGGATGACAGCTATACGTGTGCCGACCAATGCGGCGTCCGTACAGATATATAATTCCAGCGCTCTTTATTGTGTGCGTCTGGAAGACGGAAGCTTTAAAAACTGTCGGCAGATCACATCTCTGGTAATTCCAAACCGGGTGGAAAGTATTGGTGACGGCGTCTTTGAAAATTGCGTATCTTTGAAAGATGTGTCTATGGAAGGAGAGGCTCTGCGGATCATAGGCGAGGAAGCATTCCAAAATTGTACTTCTCTCACGGAGCTGGAGATTCCGCAGACAGTTTATTCGCTGGGAGACGGTATGCTTGAAGGCTGTGGCTCTTTCCACACTCTTACTGTGAATAGTTATACGCCAGTCGCTCTGGGCAAAAAAATCTTTGGCGAAACGGCCGGTGAAGACATTCGGATCAAGATCCCATTATCAGCTTACAGCGCGTATCTGAATCAGTGGGGCAGTCAGCTCGACAGCGAGTATGGGGAAGGTGCAGGACAGCGCATTCTCATGGCTGTGAATGAGGACGGCACGGAAAAGATTGAAAATGGCGTTCATTACGTCTGGGCCGGCGGCCGTTGGGAAGAAAAATCCGATACGGATAAAGCAGAAGAAAATACAGGTGCAGAGCGCAGCGAGACAGATAAAGACCAGCCGGAAACCGGAGAAGAAGGTGACTGGCAGACCGGAAGCAGCGAGACCGGCGGCAGTGAGACCGGCGAGGGCCAGCCGGAAGCCGGAGAAGAAGGTGACCGGCAGACCGGAAGCAGCGAGACCGGCGGCAGTGAGACCGGCGAGGGCCAGCCGGAAACCGGAGAAGAAGATGACCGGCAGACCGGAAGCAGCGAGACCGGCGGCAGTGAGACCGGCGAGGGCCAGCCGGAAGCCGGAGCTGAGGATGGCAGTCAGACCGGAACGGAAGAGGACAGCACGGCAGAATCAAAAATGACCGGGCTGAAGGAAATGCCGGACGTGGAATTGAAAGAATCAGAGCAGGGAAGGGTTAAATCATGGTAGTGGAAAAATCAGGACAGATTATCAGAGAGATTGGAAAGGTACTGGTAGGGAAGGAAGCTGTGGTGGAGAAAGTCTTAATGACCATCTATGCCGGCGGGCATATCCTTCTGGAGGATGCGCCGGGCGTCGGAAAGACGACGATGGCACTGGCGTTTTCAAAGGCATTGGGGCTTGAGTATAAGCGTGTGCAGTTTACGCCGGATACCCTTCCGTCGGACATTATCGGATTCAGTACCTATGACCGGGAAACGGGGAGTCTCGTTTACCGGTCCGGAGCGGTGATGTGTCATCTGTTTCTGGGGGACGAGATCAACCGTACTTCAGCCAAGACGCAGTCGGCGCTGCTGGAAGCCATGGAAGAGCGAAATGTGACAGTAGATGGTGTGACTCACAAGCTGCCTTATCCGTTCATCTGCATAGCGACACAGAATCCGCTGGGGTTTGCCGGAACACAGAGACTTCCGGAGTCGCAGCTTGACCGGTTTATGGTTCGCCTGAGTATTGGTTATCCCAATACGGAAGAACAGATACAGATTCTGCAGAGAAAAATGTATCAGGATCCCCTGGAGAATATGCAAAAGATCATTGACAGGGACGATTTGCTGGAAATACAGAATTATCTGACTTCCATCACAGTCACAAAGGAAATCCTGCGTTATATGACGATGCTGTGTGAGGCGACAAGATCGGACAGCAGAATAGAGCTGGGAGTAAGTCCGCGGGGAGTCATTGCGCTTCTGAAAATGGCAAGGGCGTGCGCGATCCTCAGAAGAAGAGATTTTGTGATTCCTGAAGATGTACAGGAAGTATTTACCGATGTCTGTGCCCACCGTATCGTGCTGAAACCTCAGGCAAAAATAGAAGGGATCAAAGAGGAGGCGCTTCTGAAAAATCTTTTGCAGGAAGTGGAGCCGCCGGCCCTTGGATAAGGCGGTGGAAAGATGAGAAAGTACAGAATTTATTATAGTATCGTCCTGTTCATCATGCTGTGTCTTTTTTTGTGGACCAACACAGCCCAGGTTTTACTGGCGCTTCTTATGCTGTGTATATTTCCGCTTTTTTCCGGGATCTTGACGATGATCTGGGTTTATACGCTGCAGTTTGAGGTATCCCTGCCTTCGGTCTGTGTGACGGGACAAAATGTGGCCGTATATTTTCATATTACAAAAAAAGCGGGGTGGATCGCCAGACAACTGGTGGTGCCGGTCATGATATATAATCATATGTTTGACCGGCAGGAGAAAAAATGGCTGTCCATTTTCCCGGGGCATAAAAGAGAGGAAAAATTTACTCTTCCGGTGCAGACAGAGCTTTGCGGAGAAGTTACGATTCATCTGGAAGAAATATGCTGTTATGATATTTTCCGTCTGTTTTGTGTGAAAAAATCCTGTCGTCAGGAACAAACTATGATGATTTATCCGTCAGTGATTCCGATGAATCTTATGCTGAAACAGAGACCGAAGTCCAGAGAGACCGGAGATATTTATGACGAGGATATCCGGGGAAATGACGCGACGGAAATCTTTGATCTGCGAGGTTATCAGGAGGGAGACAGCATCCGTTCTGTTCACTGGAAACTGTCCACTAAACTGGAAAAACTTCTGGTTCGTGAATTCAGCCGTCCTGCCAGCTTTGATACGGCGCTGCTGTTTTCTTTGTCGGGAAAGGGACGGGTGACGGATCAGAGGATTACCCGGGTGGCAGTACTGGCTCTTTCGGTGATGGAGGCTCTTTTGAAACTGGATATGGAGCATCAGGTAGGCTGTATGGTCAATGGAAAATTGCTGGAGATGCCTGTCTGCTCCAGAAATGATTGTATGCAGGTGAGGGACAGCATGATGGGAATGCGCTCTTCCGGAGAGCCGGCATCCGTTCTCCAGAGTTTCATGAAAATGGGGAGACATTTTCAATATACAAAAGTGATATTTGTTACGGCGGAGCTTGATGACGATCTTTTGAGAACTCTGGGCAGTCAGGTTAATCTTTCAGTGATTCTGCCGGTGGAAGGAAAAGAAGATTATATTGACAGCAGCAGCGGCTATGAGGTGCTGGCGCTCTCGGACAAAGACCCGGGAAATGGACGGTATATTTATATTTAATGATCAGGAGCAGTCATATGGAAAAAGAAATAACCTTTCTGAAGGAGGGAAAAGAAAATAAGAAAGATCGTACATTTTATGATGTGGCAGTGTCCGTTTTGTACAGCAGTCTGCTGATGGCCGGCGTTTCAGAACTTCTGGGAGACCTGATTCCGTTTCAGGGAAATCAGGTGCTTTTTGCCGTGAGCACTGCGGCGGCCGTGCTGGTGATTTTTTCCCAGCAGCAAAAAATGCTGGAAGTGGTGCTGCCGCTTCTTTTGCTGTTTGGGGCATTTGCCCTGCTGTTTTTCCGGATGGAAGCAGTGATACGGGGAATGCTGGCGCTTGCAAATATGGTCATGGAAAAATGGAATACTATTTTTAATACATATCTGCCGCTTTACGGGCTTGCATCTCCCGGTAAAGGAGACATTTTTTCGGCGCTGATAATCCTCGGTATTCTTCTTGGAATATTTTCCGGATACAGTATATGGAGACAGTGGCTGGGCTTTCTCACCGCTGAAGTATTTCTTCTAGTGATGACAGGATGTCTGCTTAGGGGAAATGTGTCCTGCCGTCCTGTAATTCTTCTGATGGCAGGATGGCTGGGAATATGGAGCGGCAGCCGGACAGGAAGCCGGCGCAGCCGCAGGATCAGCCTGTGTGTCTGTGCGTTTACTCTGGTCTTTGGATGGGGAACTTCCGCACTTTTGTCGGGATATCATCCGGCCAGAACGGTGGATAATATCCGGACACAGATAGAAGATGCCGTTGAGTATATACGTTTTGGAACAGATTCACTGCCCCAGGGAGACCTGCGCAGGGCAGGAACCCTTCTTGGAGAAAAGCCGGAGGCAGAGGAAGAGGAAAAGAGAACGCTGGAGCTATCTTTTGACACCCCTCAGGAAATGTATTTGCGGGGATTTGTTGGAGCGCAGTATGACGGACAAAGCTGGCGGCAGCTGTCCGTGGAAGCATATGCGGGAAGACAGGAAGGTATGCTCGACTGGCTTGGCAGTCATGGATATAATCCAGTTTTTGCCCGCGCGTCTTCTCAGGAAGCGGACGCCGGCGGGCAGGACGACGCTTCCGGACAGACATTTCAGAATGTGGAGGTCGTCAACCGGGGCGCGGACAGACGTTACGTGTATGTGCCTGAGACCGTTGAAGCAGTGGAAGGCGCGGATTATAAAATCAATCAGGACTGGCAGCTGGTATCCGGAGGGATTTTCGGAGAAAAAGAATATCAATTTCAAAATCTGCAGATACAGCCGGCGCAGGAGTTTCCCAAAGCGCCTTCCTGGCTGAAGCGGGGAGGCAGCACAGCAAAGGAGTCGTATATTGAGGCAGAGGAAGTTTATCGATCTTTTGTGTACGATTATTATCTGACCGTGGATGAAGATGTGAAACAGGAGATTGACCGGCTGTTTTTTTCCGGGGAGAAATGGAAGGAGGAGCAGGAAGATGCGGTGGATCTTTATGAGGCAACTGCGAGAATCCGTGTAATGCTGGCAGCTCTCGCCGAATATTCACCGGAGACAGCCGAGGTCCCTGAAGGAAAGGATTTCGTCACCTGGTTTCTCGGAGAGCATAAGGAAGGAAATGCGGTTCATTTTGCCACGGCGGCGGTGATTGCGTACCGGACTCTTGGAATTCCCGCCCGGTACGCGGAAGGATATTATCTGAACGGGAAGCTGGCGGAACAGCTGATGGAACAGGGAGCGGACAGCTGCCAGCTCACACAGGAGAACGGACATGCCTGGGCGGAAGTTTATGTGGATGGCGTGGGCTGGAGTCCTGTGGAGGTGACGCCGGGATTTTACAGCGAGGTATATGCGCCGGATTATCTGATAAATATCCGGCAGGAAGAGATGGAAAAAGGAAATAGCGGCGCCAGGACAGAGGTGGATGAGGTTGTGTCAGGAAACAGAGAGGAGAAACGGACGCAGATATTGCCGTATATACCGTGGAATATGCTGGGGATCGCGCTGCTGGTTCTTCTGCTCATCGTGGGGATTATCGTTCTTCTTGAGATGCAGAGAATCGTGAGAGTATTCCTTCGCAGCAGAAAGCGGAAAAACAATCCGGATAAACTGGCGGAGCTTTCCTATGGGCAGATGTGCCGTATGTTCCGCTGTGCCGGCGTTCCTGAGAATTACAGGCACCCTTATGAACTGACGGAATGCGTCTGCACACGATTTTCAAGTATTAAGGAAGAAGAATATATCCGTGTTATTCAGATTATCCAGAGGAACATTTTCGGACAAAAGGCACTTTTGCCCAATGAATGCAGAATATTAGAGGTTCTTTGTGGAAAGATACGGACAGAATTATATGCGGATGCATCTCTGTGGAAAAAACTGCTGTACAGGTATCTTTACTGTCATTGACTTTTGGAAAATGAGATGATATCCTGAGACTGAAAATTATGTCTGAAATTCTATAATGAGGTGATGCGATGAAGAAGAGAGTGATTACAATCGGAAGAGAGTTTGGCAGCGGCGGAAGAACCATCGGAAGACAGGTGGCAGAGAAGCTGGGAATTGCATTTTATGACAGAGACATCATAAAAAATATCGTCAAGGAAACCGGACTGAAGGAGAAGTACGTGGAACATTATGGAGAGTTCGCTCCATCTTCGGACCATCGTTTTGCCTATTCTTTTGTGGATCTGGAAGATGAGGAATCCTCGCCGCTCAAGCGGATGTGGCATGCCCGCACAAAGATCATCCGCAAGTTTGCGGAGGAGACGCCCTGCGTCATTGTCGGAAGCTGTGCGGATTATATTCTGAGAGACAGAGAAGATTGTCTGCGGGTTTTCCTCTATGCGGATGAAGCGACAAAAGAAGAGAGGATTCGGGAAATGTACGGGGAGGTTCAGCTGAAAGAGCGAAACAGAGTGCATGACATGGATGTGCGCAGAGGTCTGAATTATCAGTATTTTACCGGTCAGGAATGGGGAAAGGCGCAGAATTATGACCTGGCGCTGAACCGGGGAAGTCTCGGCATCGAAAAATGCGTGGAGCTGATCGTGGAGGCTGCGCGGTAAGTGCGCCTGCAGGAAGTCTCAGAAAAAGGCTGTTTTTAATGAAGATATCAGAATAAAGGAGAAATATCATGAAGATTTTAGTTACCGGCGGAGCAGGATATATTGGAAGCCACACTTGTGTGGAATTGCTGAACAACGATTATGAAGTTGTCGTTGTGGATAACCTGTATAATTCCTGCGAGGAAGCATTGAACCGTGTGGAGAAGATTACGGGAAAAACTCTGACCTTTTATGAAGGAGATCTGCTGGATCAGGATCTGCTGGAGGAGATTTTTGACAACGAAAGACCAGAGGCAGTCATTCATTTTGCCGGATACAAGGCAGTGGGAGAGTCCGTGGAAAAACCGATTGAATATTATCATAACAACATCACCGGTACCCTTCTGCTCTGTGATGTGATGCGCAGATACGACTGCAAAAAGATCGTGTTCAGCTCTTCTGCAACAGTTTACGGAGATCCGGCCTTTGTGCCGATAACAGAAGACTGCCCAAAGGGCGTTATCACCAATCCGTACGGACAGACCAAGTCAATGATCGAACAGATCCTCATAGATATTCAGGTGAGCGATCCGGAATGGAATGTGACGCTTCTTCGGTACTTTAATCCGATCGGAGCGCATAGTTCAGGACTGATCGGCGAGGACCCGAAAGGAATTCCGAATAATCTGGTTCCGTACATTGCAAGAGTAGCTGTCGGCAAACTGGAGAAACTTGGTGTGTTCGGTAATGATTATGATACCCCGGATGGAACGGGTGTCCGTGATTACATCCATGTGGTGGATTTGGCGGCAGGGCATGTACAGGCCCTTCGTCATATGAAGCAGGGCGTCAGCATCTACAATCTTGGAACCGGACAGGGTTACAGCGTGCTTGATGTGGTGAAAGCATACAGTAAGGCATGCGGCAAAGAGATTCCATACGAGATTAAACCGCGAAGAGCGGGAGATATCGCCGCCTGCTATTCTGACCCGACCAAGGCAAAAGAAGAGCTTGGATGGAAAGCAAAGTACGGTATTGAGGAAATGTGCCGAGATTCTTATCATTGGCAGTCCATGAATCCGGACGGTTATCAGACGAAGCAGGAGCAGGCATAATGCGGCAGCAGCTTGAAGCACTGCGCCGGCGGATGCTGGAAGAGAAGATCGGCGCCTATCTCATCATGACCGATGATTTCCATGGTTCGGAGTATGTGGGAGACTATTTTAAATGCCGGGAATATATTTCCGGCTTTACCGGATCCGCGGGGACGCTGCTGGTTATGAAGGAACAGGCGGGACTTTGGACAGACGGAAGATATTTTCTTCAGGCAGAAGCACAGCTGGCGGGCAGCGGCATCACATTGTATCGTTCCGGACAGCCGGGAGTGCCTTCGGTGGAAGAGTTTCTTGAGAGGGAGCTTCAGCCGGGGGAGACTCTGGGCTTTGACGGACGGTGCGTGATGGCGAGCTATGCCCGGAAGATAAGGGCGGCTCTTGCCGGCAGGCAGATTACCGTCCGTGGTGATCTTGATCTGGCGGGAGACGTCTGGGCGGAGAGGCCGCAGCTTTCCCGGGAGCCCGCGTGGATTCTCGGGGAGCGCTACGCCGGTGCGGGCATTAGAGAAAAGATTGCGGAAGTCCGCCGGGTCATGAAACAAAGAGGCGCGGACTGGTTTCTTCTGGCATCCCTTGAAGACATTTGCTGGCTGTTAAATGTGAGAGGAAACGATGTGGCGTGTACGCCGGTCGTCCTCTCCTATCTGATGATGAGCCGGGATGAAGTGCGCTGGTATGTACAGGAGGAAGCGCTCACAGATAAAGTGCGGGCGTATCTGAATGACGCGGCGGTTGCTGTAAGAGATTACAGACAGATTTACGGGGACGTGAGCCGGCTTCCCGCCGGTGCACGCCTTCTTTATGATGAGAATCATGTCAATGAAGCGCTGGTCAGCCGGATTCCGGATGGGGCGCAGCCCCTTGACGGGGAGAATCCGACCCTGCTTTTAAAGGCCGTGAAGAACCCGGTGGAGGTGGAAAACGAGAGAACTGCCCATATCAGGGACGGCGTGGCTGTGACAAAGTTTATATACTGGTTGAAACATCAGACCGGACGGGAGGCTATCACGGAAAGAAGCGCAGCGCTTCGCCTTGAAGAGCTGCGGAAGGAACAAAAAGATTATATCGGTCCGAGTTTTTATCCGATTCTTGCTTACGGCGAACATGGCGCCATCGTTCACTATTGTGCCGATGAACAGTCCGATATCCCGTTGAAGCCGGAGGGATTTCTGCTGGCGGATACCGGAGGTCACTATAAGGAAGGAACGACGGATATTACCAGAACCATTGCTCTCGGCGCAATCACCGAAGAGCAGAAAGAAATGTACACTATGGTGCTGAGAGGGAATATCCGTCTGGCGGATGCGGTATTCCTGCGGGGAGCGACGGGTATGAGCCTGGATGTGCTGGCAAGAATGCCGCTCTGGGAAAAGGGACTTGATTATAACCACGGTACCGGCCACGGCGTGGGTTATCTGCTGAGCGTCCATGAGGGGCCAAACAGTTTTCGCTATCGTCCGGCTTCTGTCCGTGGCAGCGACTGCGTTATGGAAGAGGGCATGATCACTTCCGATGAGCCGGGTATTTATCTGGAAGGCAGATTTGGCGTCCGTCTGGAGAATCTGCTGGTCTGCACCAGAAAAAGAGAGAACAGCTATGGTATTTTCCTTGGATTTGAACCGCTCACCATGGTACCTTTCGAACAGGAAGCGATTATATGGGAGAAACTTTCTGAGCAGGAAATCCGCTGGCTGAATGCTTACCATGCAAAGGTATATGAGTCCATTTCTCCATATCTTGATAAAGAGGAGAGGGAGTGGCTGCGGAAGGAGACGGAAGCATACGGCGGGAGATAATACCCGGCGAGCTGCCGGAAAGGCAGACGGCTGCGTAGGTTCAGCCGGCGCCCGGCAGCGGAGTATGCCGTCGGCAAAGATGAAATACTGCCGCACCGGCAGCAGGTGTGCGCCGGCAATGTTCAGATCCAGCCGCCGTCAAAACGCAGAATCTGTCCGGTCAGGTATTCCGGAGATTCGGCGATCTGGCAGCAGAAGGCCGCTGCTTCCCCGGGGGAGGCAAAACGTCCGAAAGGGATTTCCTCTGCCAGCGCCTGTCTCTCCTCCTCGTTGAAGCATTGGTTCATGGCAGTGTCAATGACGCCGAGGCTTATGGCGTTGACAGAAATATGCGAGGGGCCAAGTTCTTTGGCAAGCGCCCGGGTGAGAGAATTGACCGCGCCTTTGGAAGCGGAGTAGGCCGCCTCACAGGAAGCGCCGACCTCTCCCCATACGGAGGAAATGTTCAGGATTCTTCCTTTTTGCCGGCGGACCATATGGGGGATCGCCGCCCGGCAGGTAAAAAATACGGCGTCCAGATTGGTCTGCATGACCTGTCGCCACTGTGCGGTGCTCATATCGGATAAAAGGCCGATATGGGAAATTCCGGCGTTGTTGATAAGCAGGTCGATCTGACCATAAGTATCTATGGCTCGGTTGATAATCCCGCAGGCATACTCTTCAAGGGAGACGTCGCCGTAGAAAGCGTCGGTTCTGGTGATTTGCGACAGCTCTTCTGCTGCCTGACGGAGCGCCTCCTGGTCATGGCCTCCGTTTATGACGAGATTCCAGCCCCTGTCGGCTAACAGTCTTGCCGTGGCAAAACCGATTCCTCTGGATGAACCTGTGATGACTGCTGTTTTCATAAAATAACTCCTTTCCGGATGGGATAAATTACATTGATTATAATAGAATCCATAACAATTTTCCATTTCCATTTCAATTTTATGACAAAACTTGAAATGGAAATGGAAGTTTGCTATACTTAACAGATAAAATCGAATAGGAGGGCTATGATGGAAAAGCCAAACTTGATTGTGAGATTCTTTTCCTTTCTGCTGAAGGTGCTTGTGGTTCTGGTACTGATGGTTGTCATTGCCATTGCTTCTTTTGAGGGTGTGACTTACTATCTTACCGGCAGCCTGTATGATCTCAGAGAGCTGGCAGGCGGCGGTAATGATATAACCAATATCGGCAGCAGCAGCGAGGAACAGGAAACAGAGATTGATGAAACCAATATGGAGAGTACGCTCTTTTTTGTTGACAGTGCAGACAGCGGCAAAGAATATATTGCCCTCAATATGCTGAATACAAAGACCAATGTTCTGGATGTTCTTCTGATTCCGACCAACGCGCAGGTGACGGTAGGACAGGAACTGCTGGATGATATTCAGAAGGAAATGCCGGAAGCGAAGAATACGGTGAACATCGGCGATGTGGCCCGGGCTTTTGGAGACGACAAGTATAAGATGATTTCTGATATTATGGAAAATGTTACTGGTCTCACTTTAAGTGGATACGATGTGATGACGCAGAAGAATTTCCAGAGCTTCCTCGATATGGTAGATACCGTGGAATATCAGGTGGATAATAATTTCTCCTATCGTGATGAGAACGGTGTCTTAAATGTGATCGAGGGAGGGCAGACGGAACTTGACAGTGAAGAAGCGGTGGCTCTGCTTACTTATCTGGATGGAACGGAGTCGGAAGAGTCTGCCCGCCTGGAGAGAACCAACGTATATCTTCAGTCATTTTTCAACACACTGTTTGCAGAGAACAGCAATAGTGCGATTTATAAAAAATATACTAATCTGGCAGAGTCCGGCGACGGAAGAAACCTTGCTGACATGGAATCTGTTTTCGAAGCTCTGGATCCGGAGAATATTACCATACGAATCTTGCAGGGTTCCGAGGCGGACGGAGTGTTCACCGTGGATTCTCAGATGGTGCAGCTTCAGGTATCCACTCTGGCACAGCAGGCGGAAAATGCATCTTCTTCCGGCAGTCAGAACAGTGATTCCGAAGAGAGCAGCGAAAGCGATACGCAGAGCAGCAGCTCTTCCGGTCAGGACTCAAAGGATTATTCCATTGAGCTTTATAACTCTGCTTATGTGGCAGGTCTTGCCGGAGAGTGGGAAGCTTATCTGGAGGAAGAAGGTTACACGATCAGTCTGGTAGATTCCTATCAGGATGAGGGACCGCTTTCCACCACAAGAATTGTCGTTACAGAGGAAGGAATGGGAGAGGATCTTCTCACTTACTTCCCGGATGCTGAGATTGAAGTGGATGAGATAGATACCGGCGGAGACATTCAGATATATATTGGTACAGACAGTACTGATGTGGGCGGTGAGGACGGAACCTCCTCCGGCATCAGTGACAGTGAGGAGGATACCTACAGCTCTGACGAAGAAGAGACTTCAGACGAGGAGAGCTCTTACGGCTATGAAGACGAGGAGAGTACCACGGAAGAAGAGAGCAGTTACGGTGGTTCCTATAACTTTGATACGGACTCTGCAGAGTAGCAGACCGTAGTATCCTGCCGCTGTACGTGATTGGTGAAGAAAAGAGAGAAGAGAACGCCTGGAAAGGACCATAGGGATGAAAGAACATTCTTCTAGAAAAGTAAATGTGCTTGGTACGGACGTATCGGTAATGCGTCCGGAAAAAGCAGTGAATCTGACCCTGGATTATATGAGGAGGAAGGGGCTGGAGGTTGTCTTCTTCCACTCGGCGGAAAGCTCTCTGTACTGTCAGAATCAGTCGTGGGCGGCAGAAACTGTTCAGGACTGCCAGCTCGTTCTGCCTGGCGACAGCCATATGGAGATGGCTGTGAGACATCAGAGAAGTGACAACGAGGATCAGAAGGGAATCGGTGAATTTGCTGACGAATACTTAAAAAGACTCTTTGCGAAGCTGAACAGGGAGAGCAGAGAGATATTTGCAGTTATGGAGAAGCAGGAGCACCTGGATTCTCTGCAGGATTATATCGGCACGTCTTACCCGGACATCTTCCAGAGTGGAATCGTCTATGACGGCGACACGCCGGGAAAGATTGTCAACGAGATTAATGCAAATATCCCCGATATCGTATTTTTCTGCCTGCCCGTGGAACAGCAGCTGATGTTTGTGAAAGAATATGCCGCCATGATGAATACAAGGCTCTGTATCTGTATTGAGTCCGTGCAGCCGTTGATCCGGAAAGAAACAGAAAATGCTCCGGCTTTCCTGCAAATGCTTCATCTTGACGGTATCTGGTTCCGTCTGAAAAGAGAGTCTATCATTCGTAAGACGGTAGTTGGATCTATTTTCAAGCAGAAGGTGCTGGAAGATACCGGAGGAGGGGTTCCTTCGGAAACAGAGAAGTCCCGGGAAAATGAAGAAAAATAATCTAAAATTTGGGGAATATATAATTTGTCATCATTTTGGTATAAAAAAGAGGGAGAGATTGTACATTTTTATGTATTTCCCTCTTTTTTTTTTCGATAATTTGTATTAGAATAACAAATAAGTCTTACTTTTTTATACAAAAGCACTAGAACAGAGTTCGGAGAGGAAGGAACACTATGATTTCAAATCAGATTTTACAGGATACGATTGATGGGATTAAAGCGATTACAAGAATTGATTTATGTGTGATGGACACCGAGGGCAAGCCTCTGGCATCCACGCTGGATGCGGTGGAAGAGTATAAAGAGGCGGTGCTCGTGTTCGCCGAGTCTCTGGCGGAGAGCCAGATGCTGCAGGGTTATCAGTTTTTCAAGGTATTTGACGAGAACCAGCTGGAATATATTATACTGGTGAAGGGCGAGACCGATGACGTCTATATGATCGGCAAGATGGCCGCTTTCCAGATCCAGAATCTGCTGGTGGCATACAAGGAGAGATTCGACAAGGATAACTTTATCAAGAACCTCCTTCTGGATAATCTTCTTCTGGTGGACATTTACAATCGTGCGAAGAAGCTCCACATCGAGACCGATGTACGGCGCTGCGTCTTCATCATCGAGACGAAGAACGACAAAGACAACAACGTCTTTGAGACCGTGCGGAGCATCTTCTCCACCAAAGCGAGAGATTTCATCACAGCTGTGGATGAGAAGAACATCATTCTCGTAAAGGAAGTGAAGGCCGGCGAGGGCTACAATGAGCTGCACAAGACCGCAGAGGTTATCGTGGATATGCTCAATACAGAGGCCATGACGAGAGTGCATGTGGCATACGGCACCATCGTGAACGAGATTAAAGAAGTTTCCCGTTCCTACAAAGAAGCGAAGATGGCCATGGATGTGGGCAAGATCTTTTATCCGGAGAACAGTGTGGTTGCCTACAACCGCCTGGGCATCGGCCGTCTGATCTACCAGCTGCCGCTGCCGCTGTGCAAAATGTTTATCAAGGAGATCTTCGAGGGACGTTCCCCGGATGAATTTGACGATGAGACACTCATGACAATCAACAAGTTCTTCGAGAACAGTCTCAACGTTTCCGAGACATCCAGACAGCTTTACATTCACAGAAACACCCTTGTTTACCGTCTGGATAAGCTGCAGAAGAGCACCAATCTGGACCTTCGTGTCTTTGAAGACGCCATCACATTTAAGATTGCCCTCATGGTTGTGAAATATATGAAATATATGGAGCGAGTTGAGTATTAATGATGGAAAAAAACAATAACACAATGGAACCTGATAACAATACAGTGGGCCGCGATGCCGCGGAGGAGATGGAGACAGAGGACATCCCGGCAGACGCCGGATGGACGGATGAGGAAGAAAGCGATCCGGAAACGTATGGTAATCCCGACGGGGAAGATGACGATTCAGAAGTCAGGGCTCCCCGGTACGTCTACCCGGGCAGAGCGGAAGACTACGATGAAGAGACTTTTGACGACGATCTTCCTGCGACAAAGGAAGGGAAGCCTAGGAAATGGACGTCCCGCCTGAGGAAGCTTGTGCTGCTGCTCATCGTGGCAGTGGCAGGATTTCTGGTCGGGCAGGTCGGCCTGCTGTTCTTCGGCTCGGGAAGCGGCGTCAATAACTTCCGGGTCATCTCGAAGCTTTCCATGCTGGAGGCCTACGTGGATCATTTCTTTCTGAATGAGACCGACAGCGACCGGCTGGAGGATTACATTTACAAGGGATATATCGCCGGGCTTGACGATCCTTATGCCGCTTACTATAACGCAGAGGAGTACGCGCAGCTCATGGAAGAAGACTCCGGCGAATACAGAGGTATCGGCGTGACTGTCCGCCAGGATACGGATACCGGCTACGTGGTCGTGGAAGAGGTCAACAAAAACGGCCCGGCCTATAACGCCGGCGTGCAGGTTGATGATATCATCATGCAGGTAGATGGTCAGGATACCGCGGAGCTTGGTCTGCAGGAGACCGTTTCCGCCATCAAAAAGAATGACGATCCGGTGGTGCTTACCATCCTGAGGGACAGCGAGACCATGGAGCTCACCGTGGACAAATCACAGATTGTCATGGAAACCGTCACCTGGGAGATGAAGGAAAATAAAATCGGTTACATTGCCGTTTCTCAGTTTGTGGAGAATACATCCGAACAGTTTAACGAGGCTCTGACCTCTCTTTCTGAGGAAGGAATGACGGGCCTTATCATTGACCTTCGGGATAACGGAGGCGGGCTCCTCACCAGCTGTCTGGATATGATGTCCCGGTTTGTTCCCGACGAGAAGCTGATCGTGTACACAGAGGATAAGAACGGGAACCGGACGGAGTACAACAGCGACTCTGTGGATGTGCTGAATATTCCGGTGGTTCTCCTGGTCAACGAGAACTCCGCCAGCGCGTCCGAGATTATGACAGGGTGCCTGAAAGATTACGGTATCGCCACCGTTGTGGGCGAGACCACCTACGGAAAAGGCATCGTGCAGAACATTATGCCGCTTCCGGACGGCTCCGCCGTGAAGATGACTGTTTCTCAATATTATACGCCAAATGGCAACGATATCCACGAGGTGGGCATCGCTCCGGATGTCACAGTGGAGATGAGTGAAGAAGAATGGGCGGCAGCGCAGGATGATGTGCAGAAAGACACGCAGCTGCAGAAAGCCCTGGAGATTCTCAATGGAAACTAGGGTTCCGTTTTGCTGAACTCTTTCGTTGTGTGCGATTGCTTTAGCGGCAAAGTTCTATATAAGATAAAAAATCTCCCGCCGTGTCGGGCGGGAGAATATATCAGGCGGGATGGCGCGTCAGCAGATTCCTTTCTTCTGGAGAAAGCGTTTCATATGGTCGTCAACATCCTGCTCCAGTGATTTATCCAGAGAAAATGTACGGTAGGAGATACCGGTAGTGATAAGAAGATTTTCCGGCTCATAGAGGATATTCAGGTATATACCTTCGATATCCTCTTCCCGGAAGGAACAGCGGCTCTCTTTAATAAGAAAGGAAACCGTTGCTTTTGGCAGTGCCAGTACAACTTTACATCCGAGAGGGAGACGCTTTCCCTTGATAATAGAAAAAGCGAAAGGGCGCACCTCTTTCCAGAGACAATATTCCCGTTCCGGACGTTCGGAATCGGAATCGAAGAAATCCTCGTTCAGATGACCGTCGATATGATAGGATATTTCTTTTTTAAAAGACGCTTCCACCAGATAAAACAGGTCGAAGGTCTCTCTGGAAAGCAGGTGCGCCATAAAATTTTTTACGTCGGTGATGGAAACGGAAAGCATGAAAGTTCCTCCTGTATCAGTATAGAAAGCCGGCACATTTTCTTCCCGGCCAATGGCCTGACTGAAAATGTATATGCCGGCACGATAGCTTTTGTCAAGCAACATTTTATCACAGAGAAAACACTTTGGAAACAGATTTCTTTTTATATGGAGGGAGAAAAAATGGATACATTATTTGACTGCTTAAAAAGGGGAACGGCTCCGGAAAGAGTGGTGGCTTTTGCCAGAGAGTATCTGACCGGCGAGGGCTTTGAAGAATTATATTATGACCGCCTCTTCGCACCGAAATTGGGCGGACGCTATTTTATCACGCCGTTTCCGGATGTGCTCTTTGCATTTACCATGGGACGCAAGAGGGCGTACATCCAGTCGGTGCGCATGGCCTTTGCCCATGTGGACCAGCCGTGTTTTAAAGTAAAGGCAAGGCCGGAATTTCGCAGCATGGAAAGCGACATGCTCAACGTGGAAGTGTACGGCGGGATGATGGACCATACCTGGTTTGACAGGCCGCTGGGACTGGCGGGAACCGTCGCTCTCAAAGGAGAGGACGTGTTTAAACCGAATCTTGTGATCTACGACAGCGAGCGGCCGGTGGCGATCATTCCGGGCATCGCCATCCATATGCAGAGGGATGCCAACAGCGGCTGGAAGATTGACCGGCAAAAAGAACTCATGCCCGTCACCGGCCTGTCCGGCGCCGCCTGGACCGAGGGGGCCTTCGCGCAGTTTCTGGCCGGAGAGCTTGACGTGGACGAGTCGGAGATTCTGAGCTACGACTTAAACCTCTATAACTTTGACGAACCACAGCTGGTCGGTATCACGGAAGAACTGGTGTCAAGCCCACGCCTTGACAACCTGGCGTCTGTCAGCGCCCTGCTGGAAGCTCTGGTGGAAGGAGAGCGCAGCAACGGCATTAATCTGATCGGCCTCTTCAACCACGAGGAAGTAGGCAGCTTTACCCGCTCCGGCGCGGATTCCGAACTCCTTGGCGGCGTGCTGGAAGGAATCTTCCGCACCCTCGGCTGCGATAAAGAAATGTACCGCGCATCCATGGCGGGCAGCGTTTATCTCTCCGTGGACGGCGCCCACGGCGCTCACCCGAACTATCCGGATCGCTGCGACACCACCACCCGCGCCTATGTGGGCAAAGGCGTCGCCATCAAGGCAAGCGGTACCTTCAAATACGCCACCGACGCGGCCGTTCAGGCCATTCTTCTGGGTCTGTCCGAAAAATATGACGTCCCGCTCCAGATTATCAACGACCGGAACAACATCCGCGGCGGCAGCACACTGGGGCCGATGGTTGGCTCCCACATCCCGATGCGGGGCTGCGACATCGGCGTCCCGATGTGGGCTATGCATTCCGCCCGGGAGACCATGGCGCTATCCGACTACGAAGCCCTCTGCCAGCTAGTGACGGCATTTTTTGTAGACTGAGTGATACAGTCAGACAGGGAATGGAGGCGTTGTACTTCATGGTTTCATAGCGCAGACGGCTCCTGCGGACATAAAATTCGAGCTGTCCGTCCTGCCGTCGTCTGTGTATCATTCCTTATCACCTTGATAAATTCCAAAAATCCGGTCTATTTCTTTTTCCCTCCGCATATACTGCATTAGTATTGGGGAGGGATTTTTCATGGAAAAAAATAATATATATCAGGACATTTCAGCAAGAACCGGCGGTGAGATCTATCTGGGCGTGGTGGGTCCGGTGCGGAGCGGCAAATCCACATTTATCAAACGGTTTATGGAGCTGATGGTTCTCCCGGAAATCGCCGACGAGCATGAGCGGCAGAGGACCATGGATGAGATGCCGCAGAGCGGCACCGGAAAGACCATCATGACCACGGAGCCGAAGTTCATCCCGAAGGAGGCCGTGGAGCTGCCCATGGAAGACATGAAGGTGAAGGTGCGGCTCATTGACTGTGTGGGATTTATGGTCATGGGAGCCGGCGGCCATCTGGAAAACGGTCAGGAGCGGCTGGTGAAGACGCCGTGGTTCGACTATGAGGTGCCGTTTACCAAGGCGGCGGAATATGGCACCAGGAAAGTAATCCGTGATCATTCCACCATCGGGATCCTGGTGACCACTGACGGTTCCTTCGGAGAGATTCCGCGGGATTCCTATGTGGAAGCGGAGAAGCGGACGGTGGAGGAGCTGCAGGCTATCGGAAAACCGTTTCTGGTGCTTCTGAACAGCGACCGCCCGTATTCCAAGGCGACGCAGAATCTGGCGGAAAACCTCACGAAGGAATACCGCACCACAGTGATGCCGGTCAATTGCGACCAGCTTCGTCAGGAGGATATTCTGGAGATCATGAAAAATGTACTGCTGGAATTTCCATTGTCCTCGGTTGGCTTTTATCTGCCGAAATGGGTGGAGACTCTGCGGGATGACCACTGGATGAAGAAGTCCATTCTGGATTTGATGAAAGAGTATCTGGTGGATAAGGAAAAGATGAAAGATATTTATCAGAAATCCATTCCGCAAAATGAATATATGGAGTCCGGAAAAGTGGAGAAAATCCACATGGATACCGGGGAGGTAGAGGTACGAATCCAGATACGGGATTCCTACTATTATGAAATTCTCTCGGATCTGACAGGAATATCTATTAAAAATGAATATCATCTCATTCGGCTCATGAAAGAGCTTGCCGGGAAAAAGAAAGAATTCGAGGAGGTTTCTCAGGCGCTTACGGACGCCAGGGAGAGAGGCTACGGCGTGATGAAACCGGTGCTCTCGGAGATCACGCTTTCCGAGCCGGAGGTCGTGAAGCACGGCAGCAAGTTTGGGGTGAAGATTCGCGCGGAGGCGCCGTCCATTCATTTGATCCGCGCCAACCTGACCACGGAAATCGCTCCGATTGTGGGGACACAGCTACAGGCAGAAGATCTCATTACATATATCCGGGAGCAGGCCGGCGAGGACCCGAAAGAAATCTGGAATGTCAACATTTTCGGCAAGACGCTGGAGCAGCTGGTGGACGACGGCATCTCAGGAAAGGTGACGAAGATCAATGAAGACAGTCAGGAGAAACTGCAGGGAGCCATGGAAAAAATCGTCAACGAAAGCAGCGGCGGACTGATCTGTATTATTATCTGAGCAGTGAGGGAAAATTCTTCGGAGGCAGAAAATGTGCCTTCGGGGGATTTTTCTTTGCGTTTCCCAGCGGAAATCCTACGGTAAACTCTATTCTTGCTTTTTCCGCTGAAAATGCTATAATGGTGAAAAAACGTCAGTGTGCTGCCTCATTTGCGTTCAGTGTAATGATGCAGGATGCATGTTTACTCTGCAGGACGGCAGTACACGAGGAAAAGGAGAGAGATTTTGAGAGTAACTATTTATACTGACGGATCGGCCAGAGGCAATCCGGGACCGGGCGGCTATGGGACGGTACTTCTTTATACAGATGCGAAAGGAATCTGTCACCGGAGAGAACTGTCCGGAGGATTCAGACAGACTACCAACAACCGCATGGAGATCCTGGCGGCTATCGTAGGACTGGAGGCGTTGATCAGACCCTGTCAGGTGGATATTTATTCTGACTCTCAGTACCTGGTAAAGGCCTTCAATGAACACTGGATAGACGGCTGGAAGAAAAAGGACTGGAAGAGGAACCGGAAGGATCCGGTAAAGAACGTGGATCTGTGGAAAAGGCTGCTGGCTGCCATGGAACCCCATGAGGTGAGTTTCCACTGGGTAAAGGGACATGCGGGACATCCGGAAAATGAACGGTGCGACGCCATGGCTGTGGATGCGGCGCTCGGCGATGATCTGCCAGAGGATGAAGGAATGTATCTCGGATAGCATAGACGGCGATATTTTTTGCCGGATGACATACAGTAAAGAAGAGACATATACTTACTGTACATAGGAAAAACAACAAAAAAGTTTCAGAGAAAAGATAAAGAAGACGACTGCCGAAGACGCTTTAGATACATTTCACAAAAAATTACGAAAGAAGTGCTTTTTTTTCTATTATATGTTATACTTATATGAGATATGACAGAGAGCTATTTCAGTGGGAGGTGATGATATGGAGATACAGCTATGGCGGGAATTGCTTGACCCTTACCAGCTTGCCGTGGATGAGATGGTGGTGAAGTTCAATCATGTTATTACAGAACACAGAACCCGGGGATTGTATTCTCCAATTGAATCGGTAGAGGGACGATTAAAGAGCATTGTCAGCATTCTGGATAAGATGAAACGGAAAGAAATATCCATGAATGATATTGAAGAGAAGATAGAAGACATAGCCGGGATCCGGCTGAATTGTCAGTTTGTGGAAGACATTGACAGGGTCGTACAGATGATCAAGGAACGTACAGATATGGTGGTGAAATGTGAGAAGGACTATATCAATCACATGAAGGCCAGCGGGTATCGCAGCTATCACATCATTGTGGACTACACAGTTAATACCATCAAGGGACCCAAGACATTGAGTGCGGAGATACAGATACGGACGATGGCGATGAATTTCTGGGCGACCATTGAGCATTCTCTGCAGTACAAATATAAAGAACATATTCCGGATTACGTACAACAGAAGCTGATTGATGCTTCCCGGGCTATCATTGATATCGATCAGGCCATGTCGGATGTCCGGGATGAGATTATGGACGCACAGAATTCTCATCAGAAGAAGGAGAATCTGGTGAAGGATATTCTCAATAACATTCAGAATCTGTATAAGGTGGCTAACAAGAGGGAGGTCACCAAGATTCAGGATGAGTTTTACAAGGTTTATGTGACAGACGATATGATGCAGCTGCAGCACTTTGCCAGTCAGCTTGATATTATATCCGAAGGATACCAGACGCAGAGCCTGACATAACGGAGGATAAAATATGTATTTGCCGAAAGAGTTTGAACAGAAAATGCGAAGACTTCTCGGAGAAGATTACGACAATTATTCAGGCAGCTTTGCAAAAGGGTATGGTCAGACATTCAGAGCGAATCAGTTAAAAATACAACCGGCGGAGCTTCTCCGCCGGTTTGCTGCGAAGCCGGTTCCGTGGTGCGGATATGGATATTATTATGAGGGAGAAGAACGTCTCTCTGCGCATCCATACTATTTCGGGGGAGCCTATTATATACAGGAACCATGTGCCATGGCTCCTGCTTCTTTTTTGCCGGTAAAACCGGGAGACAAGGTTCTCGATCTGTGCGCTGCTCCCGGAGGCAAGACTACGGCACTGGCAGCCAAAATGCAGGGACAGGGTATTCTTGTGGCGAATGATATCAGTATTTCCAGATGCAAGGCGCTTCTTAAAAACATGGAGCTTGCCGGCGTGCGCAACGCTGTGATAACATGCGAGAGCCCGGAGCGGCTCGCCGGCAGGTTTGCCGGATATTTTGATTGTGTACTGGTGGATGCACCCTGCTCCGGCGAGGGAATGTTTCGCAAAGAACCATCCATGGCCAGAGAGTGGTCTCAGGAAGAGGTGGAGAGATATAGCGCTCTCCAGAAAGAAATCGTACGACAGGCGGCACAGATGGTCCGTCCCGGCGGCTGTCTCCTCTATTCTACCTGCACCTACTCCCCGGAAGAGAACGAACAGGTGGTGGAGACACTGCTGGCACAGGAAGGAGACCGGGGAGAGACGGGGCAGCAGGAAGACTCCCGGAAAAGAACCGCAGCCCGGCAAAATGAACAGAGAATGTTCCGGATGGAGCCGCTCCCTCTGTATCCCGGCGTGGATCAGGGACATCCGGAATGGAGCGAAACCAAAGACGAAAGTCTTCTTCATTGCCGGCGGTTCTGGAACCACCGGGTGGACGGCGAAGGACAGTTTGCGGCTCTGTTAAGAAAAGAAGGATGCCGTGCGGGCGCAGCGGAAGAAAATAAGAGCGGCGCGGCGGCCTTTCAGGCAGCTTTGCCTCCGGAAATATCTTTCCCAAAGAAGAAAAACAATAAGAAATCCCGGAGGGGAAAAGGCGGCGCTTCTCTTTCTGATGCGGCACAGTCCGGTGCAGAAAACCGGGAGGAGCTGCGGCAGTTTTTGTCCCGGTGTTCTCTTTCCGTTCCGGAGGAACGGCTGCGGTTTATTGACGAAAGGGTGTTTCTTCTTCCGGAAGGCTGTCCGGATATGAACGGATTCCGGGTGGTTCGTTCGGGACTGTATCTTGGAGATTGTAAAAAGAAACGTTTTGAACCAAGTCAGGCGCTCGCCATGGCTCTGTATCCGGGAGAGTACGAGAATACAGTGAAGCTTCTCCCGGATGATCCCAGGGTGGAAAAATATCTGCGGGGAGAGACCGTAGAGGCGGAAAGCGCGGACGGGTGGACGCTCATATGTGTGGATCATCTGTCTCTGGGATGGGGAAAGAGCAGCCGCGGCAGCATCAAAAATAAGATCGCGCCGGGGTGGCGGAAACAATAACGATTCTGACTGACAGATTTTTTGGCAAAATGAAAAAATCATAGAATGAAGGAGAAAACCATGGAACGCATGCGGCTGGACAAATATCTGGCACAGACGGCGGGGCTGACCCGCAGCGAGGCAAAACAATATCTGAAAAAAGGAAGAGTCTGTGTGGACGGTGCGGTCATAAAAAAACCGGAGACGAAGATCGATGCCTGTAAAGCGGCAGTGACAGTGGACGGCAGGCTCTGGCAGTATGAAAAATACACCTATCTCATGCTCCACAAGCCTCAAGGCGTTGTTTCTGCCACGGAAGACAAACAGGAGCAAACCGTGCTTGATCTCATAAAAGAACCGGCGCGGGGACTGTTTCCCGTGGGGAGACTTGACAAGGACACGGAAGGGCTGCTGCTCCTGACCAACGACGGCGCGCTGGCTCACGAACTGCTCTCCCCGAAAAAGCACGTGGATAAATGTTACTATGCGGTCCTGGACGGCCCGGTGGGTGAGAAAGAGCAGGAAGCCTTCGCAGAAGGTCTTGATATCGGAGATGAAAAGCAGACGCTCCCGGCAAAGCTGGTGCCAGCGGGCAGAGCAGATGCGCCGGCGCATGCACCATCGGCAGAAGGAACGGTTCGTTCCGTGCAGCCAGAATCGGTAAAGACGGCTTGCCCGGCGAATCCTTACGGCGTCTTCATCACCATCCAGGAAGGCCGTTTTCACCAGATAAAACGCATGGCGAAGGCTGTGGGAAGAGAGGTGCTTTATCTGAAACGCATCTCCATGGGAAGTCTGCGGCTGGACGACCGGCTCTCGCCGGGAGAATACCGTCCGCTGACGGAAGAAGAGATCGCGGTGCTAAAGGGAGAATAACATGGACAGACGAAACAACTTTTTGCCTACAAATAAAAAAGAGATGAGAGAGCGTGGCTGGGAACAGGTGGATTTTGTGTACATTTCCGGCGACGCTTATGTGGATCACCCGTCTTTCGGGATGGCAATCATCACGAGACTGCTGGAACATGCAGGTTATAAAGTGGCGGTCATCGCGCAGCCGGACTGGAAAGAGGACGAGAGCATCACTGTCTGCGGGGAGCCGAGACTGGCGTTTCTTGTGTCGGCGGGCAATATGGATTCCATGGTCAATCATTATACCTCTGCTAAGAAGAGGAGACATCAGGATGCCTACACGCCGGGCGGCGGTTTTTCCAGAAGACCGGACCGGGCGGTGACCGTTTACAGCAATCTTATACGGAAGACCTATAAGAAGACGCCGATTCTGCTGGGCGGTATTGAAGCGTCCCTGCGGCGGCTGGCCCACTACGATTACTGGAGCGACACGGTAAAGCGTTCGGTGCTGCTGGACGCCGGTGCGGATCTTCTGATGTACGGCATGGGAGAGCATTCTGTTCTGGAGATCGCCGAAGCGCTGCAGGCAGGAATCCCGGTGAACGAGATCACTTATGTGCGCGGCACGGTATTTCGCTGCCGCAGCCTGTCGGAGCTTTCCGGAGATTATGAATTACTTCCGTCTTATCCGTCCATACTTCAGTCAAAGGAAGAATATGCCAGAAGCTACTACCGGCAGTACCAGAACACTGACGCCATAACGGCAAAGCGGCTGGTGGAGCCTTATAAAGAAACAGAGTACGTGGTGCAGAATCCGCCGGCGCTGCCTCTTACAACAGAGGAGATGGACGCCGTCTATGATCTGCCGTATCAGCGGACATGGCATCCTTCCTGCGACGCCGAGGGAGGCGTTCCTGCCATTCAGGAAGTGAAGTTTTCCCTGGTCAGCAACCGGGGCTGCTTTGGCGGCTGCAGCTTCTGCGCGCTTACTTTTCATCAGGGCAGACGCGTGCAGGTGCGGAGCCATGCGTCCATTCTCAAGGAAGCGGAGCAGATGACTAAAGACCCGGACTTTAAAGGATATATTCACGATGTGGGCGGACCGACGGCGGATTTCCGTCACCCTGCCTGCAGAAAACAGATAGAAAAAGGCGTGTGCAGTCACCGGCAGTGCCTGTTTCCAAAACCATGCCCGAATCTGGACAGCAGCCACAGGGATTACATTTCCTTATTAAAAAAGCTGCGCCGGCTGCCGGGAGTGAAGAAGGTATTTATCCGCTCCGGTATCCGCTTTGATTATGTGCTGGCAGAAGACGACAAAGACTTTCTGCGGGAGCTGTGCGAATACCATGTAAGCGGACAGCTCAAGGTGGCGCCGGAACATATCAGCGATTCGGTGCTTTCCATGATGGGCAAACCGTCCAACGATGTGTACGAGCGTTTTGTCCGAAGCTATCACGAAATGAACCGGAGACTGGGAAAGAAGCAGTATCTTGTTCCGTATCTGATGTCTTCCCATCCGGGCTCCGGTCTGAAAGAGGCGGTGGAGCTGGCGGAGTATGTCAGGGATCTGGGTTATATGCCGGAGCAGGTGCAGGACTATTACCCGACGCCGGGAACCATTTCCACCTGCATGTATTATACGGGACTTGACCCGCGCACCATGAAGCCAGTGTATGTTCCGAGAACAGCCAGAGAGAAAAAGATGCAGCGTGCGCTCATACAGTACCAAAATCCCGAAAATTATGCTATTGTAAAGGAAGCATTGCTGGCGGCAGGGCGGGAAGACCTGATCGGCTACGGTGAAAAATGTCTGATTCCGCCCCGGCAGGGACACGGCGGCAGACAAACTGCCGGTACCGGCAGAACATTTTCAGTCAGGGAGCGGCAGTCTGTCCCGGGTAACAAAACGGTTAAGGGGAAAGACCGTCACGCAGCTGCTGCCGGTAAATCGGCAAAGAAGAAGAAAACAATCCGTAACGTGCACAAAAAGAAGAAACACGGACAGGGAGGGCGATCATGAAGATTGGGATAATAACCGGGGCTTCTTCCGGTATGGGGAAGGAATTTGTAAAACTGACCATGAGTGAACAGCTGAATCTGGATGAAATCTGGGTGATAGCCAGAAGAAAAGAACGGCTGGAGGCATGGCAGAAACATTATGCGGAGCAGACATTCCGGGTGCTGGCGCTTGATCTGCAGAAAGAGGAGGATATGGAGAGGCTCAGGAAAGAACTGGAAGAGACACAGCCGGAAATCTCTCTCATGATTCACTGTGCCGGTTTTGGAATCATGGGGAGAATTGATGAGATTCCTGCCGAGGAGCAGATGGAGATGGTGGATGTCAACTGCCGCAGTGTGGTGGAGCTTACGACCATGTTTCTGCCGTATATGGAAAAAGGCGGCCGGATGATCTATATGGCGTCCTCGGCGGCATTTCTGCCACAGCCGGGTTTTGCGGTATATTCGGCGACCAAAGCTTTTGTGCTGAGTTTTGTCCGAAGTCTGCGGGCAGAATGCCGGGAAAGCAATCTTGGTATCACTGTTGTCTGCCCGGGCGCGGTGAAAACCGAATTTTTCAAACGGGCGGCGGAACAAAAACATCTGCCGGCTTATAAGAAAATGGTGATGTCAGACCCGAAAAAAGTTGTGAGAAAGGCGTGGAGGGATAATATTGCAGGAAAAGAAATCTCGGTTTATGGAAAACCGATGAAACTGTTCCATACGGCGTCCAAAGTTCTGCCGCATAAAGTATTCCTTCATTTTATGGGAAGACAGAAATGAAAGAAATTATTGTGACTAAAGCGGAGGCCGGGCAGCGATTTGACCGTTATCTGAAAAAATATATGCCGGAAGCAGCTTCCGGTTTTCTCCATAAAATGCTCCGTAAAAAGAATATTAAGCTGAATGGAAACAAGGCGGAGGGAAACGAGAAAATCAGGGAGGGTGATTCCATCCAGATTTATTTTTCGGAAGAGACTCTTGCGAAGTTTACCGGTCGGACCGGAAGAAATGTATCGTCTGTTTCGAAAGATGAGCGGCCTGTCGGGAAAAAGAAGCCGTCCACAGGAAAAAGAGAAGAATCCCTGCGGCGGCAGGTTCATTTGCTGTATGCCACAGAAGATATCCTGATTTTTCATAAGCCGGCGGGGATGCTCACGCAGAAAGCCAGGCCGGAGGACGATTCCCTCAATGATTATCTTCTGGATTACTGCCGGAAGAATGACATTATTAAAGAAGGAACGACTGCTTTTCGTCCATCTGTGGCAAACAGGCTGGACCGGAATACCAGCGGAATTGTTCTCTGCGGCATCACAACGGCGGGTCTTCAGACCATAAGCCGGATGCTCAGGAAGAGGGAACTTGAGAAATATTATCTGTGCATCGTGCAGGGAACCATGCGGGAAGACCGGAAAATCAAAGGCTGGCTCATAAAAGACGAAAAGAAGAATACCGTTACGCTTTCCCGGCGTCCCGCCGAGGGAGCTTCGCCGGTGGAGACCTGGTATCAGGTTCTTGACACTTCGCCGGAAGCAACGCTTTTAAAGGTCAGGCTCATCACAGGAAAGAGCCACCAGATCCGCGCCCATCTGGCGTCGGAAGGACATCCGGTGCTCGGTGATTACAAGTACGGCAGCCGTGCGGAAAATGACCGTCTGAAACGGAAAACCGGCATCAACTATCAGCTGCTTCACAGTTATGAGCTGAAGATGACGGGCAGCGACGCTCATGCAGCTTCCCGTATGCTCCATGTGATCGATCCGCCGCCGGCGCCGTTCCGGCAGGCCATGGAGTTTTACGGATTGTCGTTGAACGAACGGCGGCGATAGAACGCAGGATAAAACCGATGAATCAGCGATGGAGATAGAAAGCCGGATGAAACCCAATGAATCAGCGAGAGCAAGAAATAAAAAATCAGAGGCAGGAATAAGAATGGCAACATGGACATCCAGAGGACTGAGAGGATCGGTTCTGGAGGAAATGATCAATTATACCAACCAGAAATACAGAGACAAAAAGCTGGCGCTTATCCAGAAGGTGCCGACGCCCATCACGCCGGTCCGCTTTGATAAAAACAGCCGGCATATCACCCTTGCGTATTTTGAAAAAAAGAGTACGGTGGATTATATCGGCGTGGTGCAGGGGGTGCCGGTCTGCTTTGACGCCAAGGAATGTCATACGGACACCTTTCCCATGCAGAATGTTCACCGGCATCAGATGGAATTTATGGAGGGATATGAGACACAGGGGGGCGTAAGTTTTCTCCTTATCTATTTTTCTCACCGGCAGGAATGTTATTACCTGCGTTTTACCGAACTGAAAAAGTACTGGGACCGGATGGAGTCAGGCGGACCGAAGCATTTTAAATATGAGGAACTCCGGAAAGACTTTTTTATACCCCATGGGAGCGGAGCCGCCATCCACTATCTGGTACCTTTGCAAAAGGATTTAACAGAGCGCCAATCGTGAATTGACGAACAGTTTTTTTTCATATATAATACCTTTGAAATTGCAGTAAGACATTTGGAGATGAGGTGGAGAGATTGATAAAAAGCATGACCGGATTTGGCCGCAGTGAGATTGTGACCGAACAATGCAAAATTACTGTGGAGATAAAAGCGGTCAACCACAGATACTGCGACCTGAATATTAAGATGCCGAAGAAGTTAAACAGCCTGGAAAACGCGGTGCGCGGCACCATAAAGAAGGCAGTGAACCGGGGAAAGCTGGACGTTTATATCGGCTATGAAGATTTGTCGGAACATGCGGCATGTGTGCAGTTGAATAAAGAACTTGGCATGGAGTATTACCGTGCCCTTTCGGAGCTTTCTGAGTCACTGGGCGTTGAGAAAGACACCAGTGCGTACCGGATTGCAAGGATGCCGGAGGTTCTGATGCTCTCGGAGGCGCAGCTGAATCCTGAGGAGGTGGAGGAGACGCTTCTTCTGGCTGTGGAACAGGCCCTGCAGCAGTTTATGGAGAGCAGGCAGCGGGAAGGAGAGCAGTTAAAAGAAGATATTCTTCAGAAGCTTGCCGGGATGACCGGCAACATCGGCGGAATCGAGGAACGGTATCCGCAGATGGTGGGCGACTATCGTAAGAAGCTGGAAGACAAGGTCAGAGAGCTGCTGGCCGATACTAATGTGGACGAGAGCCGTATCGCCACTGAAGTGGTCATTTATGCGGATAAGATCTGTGTGGATGAAGAGACGGTCCGTCTGAGAAGTCATATACAGAATATGGAGGAAGAGCTGCTCCGCGGCGGCAATGTGGGAAGAAAGCTCGACTTTATCGCCCAGGAGATGAACCGGGAGGCCAACACCATTTTGTCAAAGGCCAACGACATCACAGTTTCCAACATGGCCATCGATCTGAAGACAGAGATTGAGAAGATCAGAGAACAGGTGCAGAACATAGAATAAACGGAGAAAATATGGCGCAGTTGATTAACATCGGATTTGGAAATATGGTAAACGGAGATAAGATTATTTCCATGGTGAGTACGGACGCGGCTCCCATCAAGCGGATGATCCAGAACGCCCGGGACGAGGGTCTGGCGGTGGACGCCACCTGCGGGAGGAGGACACGGACGGCGCTTATCATGGAGAGCGGACATCTGGTGCTGTCGGCGCTCACCACAGAGACCATAGCCATCCGGTGCAGGAGCGGTTTTAAAAACGAAGAGAAAGAGGAAGAAAATGATGGATAACAGAGGAACGCTGGTTGTGATTTCCGGCTTTTCCGGAGCGGGCAAGGGAACTGTTTCCCGCGCGCTGGTGGAAAAATACGGATATCGTTTATCCATCTCGGCCACCACAAGGCAGCCGAGAGAGGGAGAGCAGGACGGGAAAGATTATTTTTTCAAGACAGAAAATGAATTCCTGAGTCTTGTGGATTACAATGGATATATCGAGTATGCCCAGTATGTGGGACATTATTACGGAACGCCGAGAAAGTTTGTGGAGGACAGTCTGGACGAAGGTCAGGTGGTCATCCTGGAGATTGAAGTGCAGGGAGCCATGAAGATCAAGGAGCAGTATCCGGATGCGATTCTGCTGTTTATCACGGCGCCTTCCATCGAGATCCTGAAAAACAGACTGGTGGGACGCGGCACCGAGGCGCCGGAAGTCATTGAAAAGCGGATGCGCCGGGCTGTCGAGGAGGCCGAAAGCATTCCGGTTTACGACTACATTGTCAATAACGAAGAAGGTAAGCTGGAAGAATGTATGGCGCAGATTCATTCCATCATAGAGAGCGAAGCCTGCCGCGTGAGCCGCAGAAAGAACTTTATCGCAAGCCTTAAAGAAGGACTGAAAGAGTATCAGGGATAATTGCAGAAAGGAGATTATTATATGTTACATCCATCTTATACAGAACTTATGGAGAAGATCAACAGTGAAGAATTCCGCGGGGAGGAACCGGGTATCAACAGCCGTTACTCCATCGTTATCGCCACATCCAAGCGCGCGAGGGAGATCATCGGCGGAGCAAAGCCGCTGGTTGACGGCGTGGAGGGAGACAAACCGTTATCCATCGCGGTGAAAGAGCTTTACAACGGCAAGATCAAGATTCTTCAGGATGACGAAGAAGTGGATTTTGACGATTCATTTGATGATGATAATGTATTGGATGACATCGATGCGCTGGAGGCTGCCGGACAGACAGAGGCTGCCCGTCAGGCAGACACAGAGGAAGCCGATGCCATTGACTTTGAGGGAGAGCCGGATGAGGCAGGTTTCAGCAGTGAGACAGAAGAATAATTTATGGGGCAGACACCGGAGACTGGGTGTCTGCCTTTTGCTTACAGGATTTCTTGTCCTTTTGATGATGATTCTCATATTTTCGTTTTCCGCGCAGGACGCCACTCGGTCTTCGGGATTAAGCGGAGGAATCTGCGGGCAGATTGTCCGGGCGGTGCAGAAACTGTTTGGTCTGGATCTGAGCCGGGCAGAGATAGAGCAGTGGAGCCAGTGGCTGGAGGCGCCGGTGCGCAAACTGGCGCATTTTACAGAATACGCCGTCTTTTCTTTTGTGACCTGCATCCACGGGCTGATGCTGCGGCTGGCCTTCGGCCGCCAGGGCATGCCGTGTCAGAGCGCGGACAGCAGTGAAGCTCCGCATCGAAAGTTTGGCGCGGGTTTTGCCACACTGCTTTTTAAGACGATTCCCTTTTGTATTCTGTATGCGGTGACCGACGAGATTCATCAGTATTTTGTGCCGGGCAGGAGCTGCCGCCTTTTTGACGTGGGCGTGGACTCCCTGGGAATCCTCTTCGGGGCGGCGCTGTTTTTATTGACGGTACAGACACAAAAGGTTAAAATATGGATAAAATGGATAAAAGCGCCGGAAGCCATTGCCGGCGTCTCAGAAAGGATGAACACCATGAAATGTATTCAGTTATTAGAAGGACTTTCCTATAAATGCCTGCAGGGTGATGTCAATACGGAGGTTTCCGCGGTAGTCAACGATTCGAGAAAGCTGGCGGAAGGCTGCATGTTTATCTGTATCAAAGGCGCATCCTTTGACGGTCATACATTTGCAGAAGAAGCGGCGAAGAAGGGAGCGGCCGTGCTTCTGGTGGAGGACCCGGTAGATGTTCCGGAGACTGTGACCGTGATCCAGGTGGAGAGCACCCGCTACGCCATGGCGCTTGTATCCGCCGCATGGTTCGGACATCCGGCGAAGGAACTGACCACCATCGCCGTGACAGGCACCAAGGGAAAGACCACCACCACCTATATGATTCAGGCGCTTCTGGAGAAGGCCGGACACAAGACCGGCGTCATCGGAACCATCGAGGTGGTCATCGGTGATAAACATATCGCTGTCAATAATACGACGCCGGAATCCTACGATATCCACCGGTATTTCCGGGAGATGGTGGACGCCGGCTGCGACGCGGTGGTCATGGAGGCCTCCTCCCAGGGATTTAAGCTGGACCGTACAGCCGGTATCGAGTTTGACTACGGGTTATTTACCAATCTGTCTCCGGATCATATCGGGCCAAATGAGCACAAAGATTTTGCGGAATACCTTTCCTGCAAGGCGATGCTCTTTACCCAGTGCAAAAAAGGATTTGCCAATCTGGATGATGAACATTTTGAGGAGATTACCGCTAAGGCGGTGTGTCCGGTACAGACCTTTGGTCTGGCGGAGGGCGCCGATCTTCGAGCGCAGAATATTACCCTCACCAGAGACACCGACTTCCTCGGCGTGGACTTTGACGTGAGCGGCCTTTTAAATGGAAGAGTTTCCTGCGGCGTGCCGGGAACCTTTAACGTACACAATGCCCTGGGCGCCATCTGCGTGGCTCTGGAAATGGGTGCGGATCTTTCCATGATCAATGAAGTTTTAAAAACATTTACCGTGAAGGGACGGGTACAGATCATCCCGACCGGCTATGACTACACGCTCATTGTGGATTACGCGCACAATGCAGTGGCTCTGGAAAGTATCTTAAAGACTCTTCGGGAGTATCATCCGGCAAGGCTCATCAGCCTCTTTGGCTGCGGCGGCAACCGCTCGAAGCTGCGCCGCTTTGAGATGGGCGAGGTATCCGGACGGCTGGCGGATCTGACGATTATCACCTCAGATAATCCGAGGTTCGAGGAGCCGCAGGCAATCATAGACGACATCCTCACCGGCATCAAAAAGACCGACGGAGAGTACATTTCCATCATTGACCGCCGGGAGGCCATCTCTTATGTGATGCACCATGCGCAGCCGGGAGATATTGTGATTCTCGCCGGAAAGGGTCACGAGACGTATCAGGAGATCAAGGGCCAGAAGTATCACATGAGCGAAGAAGAGATCGTTCAGGATGTTCTTGATGGAAAATATTAAAGGAAATGAAATGGGAGAAGAAATCTTTGCGGATATTATCATAGATATTTCTCATGAGGCACTCGATAAAGTATTTCAATACAGGGTGCCTCTTTCCCTGCGCGACGCGGTGACGCCGGGAGTCCGGGTCTGCGTGCCGTTTGGCGCGGGAAACCGGGAGAAAGAGGGCTATGTCATCGCCCTTAAGAAAGAGCCGGACTATGACGTAAATAAGATCAAGGAGATCACCCGGGTGGCGGAGGGAAGCCTCACGGTGGAGTCCCAGCTGATCCAGGTGGCCGCATTCTTAAAGAGGCGGTATGGGTCTTCCATGATTCAGGCGTTAAAGACCGTGATGCCGGTCAAGAGCCGCGTCCGGCACCGTCAGGAAACAAACATTTATCTGGCAATCACAAAAGAAGAGGCGGAGACGCTGCTGGCAGAGTGGGAGAGAAAACACCGCACGGCGCGGGCGCGTTTTCTGGGCAGACTCCTTGTGACGGGACAAATGTCCAAAGATGAGGCGGTAAAAGAATGCCGTTTTCCGTTAAAGGAACTGAGGAAGCTTGCCGAAGACGGCGTCATCCGCATGGAGACGAAGGTGACGTACCGGGCCCCGTTTCCGCAGTTTGAGAAAAAAGAGACCTTTGTGCAGTTAAATGAGGAGCAGCAGGCGGCGGCGGAAAGATTCCGCCGGGATTTTCAGGAGGGCGTTTATCCCACCTATCTGCTGTTCGGAGTCACCGGAAGCGGCAAGACGGAAGTATACCTCCATATGATCGGGACGGTGCTTGCGCAGGGAAAGCAGGCTATCGTTCTCATACCGGAGATTTCCCTGACTTATCAGACGGTGCGACGGTTCTATGAGCGTTTCGGCGGACGGATCGCGGTGCTTCATTCCCGCATGTCGGCGGGGGAGCGGTCCGACGCCTGCGAGAGAATCGCAGCGGGGGAGGCGGATGTGATCATCGGCGCCCGCTCCGCTCTTTTTGCCCCGGCGAAGCGGCTGGGGATGATCATCATAGACGAGGAGCATGACGGCGCTTACAAGAGCGACAGCACGCCCAAGTATCATGCCAGAGAGACCGCCGTTTACCGGGCGCAGCTGGCTGGCGCCAGCGTGGTGCTGGGATCGGCCACCCCTTCGGTGGAGAGCTTTTACCGGGCGCAGCAGGGAGAGTACGTTTTGCTGACTCTTAAAAACCGGGCCGGAAATGCGGCGCTACCCGCTGTGGAGACGGTGGACTTAAGAGAAGAGTTCCGGCAGGGCAACCGATCGGTATTCAGTGAATCCCTGAAAGAGAAGATGCGGGAGCGGCTGGCAAGGGGAGAACAGATGATGCTGTTTTTAAACCGCCGGGGCTTTGCGGGCTTTGTGTCCTGCCGAAGCTGCGGCACAGTGATGAAATGTCCCCACTGCGACGTGTCCATGACCTATCACAGAAGCGGACGGCTGAGCTGCCATTATTGCGGATATGAGACTGCATTTTCCAGGCAGTGTCCTGTGTGCGGACAGCCCCATGTGGCGGCCTTCGGTCTTGGAACAGAGAAGGTGGAAGCGGCTCTTTATCAGGAGTTTCCGGGTATCCGGGTGCTGCGGATGGACATGGATACCACCCGGCGCAAAAACGCTCACCAGGAGATTTTACAGACCTTTGCCCGGGGAGATGCCGACGTGCTGCTGGGAACCCAGATGATCGTCAAAGGACACGACTACGCCAACGTGACGCTGGTGGGAATTCTGGCGGCGGATCTTTCCCTGTTCGGACAGGACTTCCGGAGCGGAGAGCGGACCTTTCAGCTGCTGTGTCAGGCGGCAGGCCGTGCCGGACGGGGCGACAAACCGGGGGAGGTCGTCATCCAGACCTACTCGCCGGATCATTACGCCATCACCGCTTCCGTCCATCACTCCTATGAGGAGTTCTACGGGCAGGAGATCGTCTACCGGAATCTTATGGCGTATCCGCCCTGCGCCCATCTGCTGGTGATTCTGGTGCAGTGCGGCGATGAATCTTCCGCCCACCTGGCGGCGGTGCGGATTCAGAAAATGATCGAAAAAAGCCAGGAAGGCGAGGCGGAGCCGGTGCAGCTTCTGAATCCCGGCCACGCGGCCATTGCGAAGCTGCGGGACCTGTACCGTCAGGTGATCTACATCAAGCACAGGGACGCGGACCGGCTGGAGGAGCTCAAAAGCCGCCTGGAGCCGGTACTGGAGAAGCACCCGCTTTTTGCAGGCGTGCAGATCCAGTTTGACTTTGATCCCGTGGGAATTTACTGAGCCTTTACGGAAGTGTCCGGGTATGGTATGATGAAGCTTGATAATACATATAGATGATAAAATATAGATGAAGGAGAACAAAATGGCTATTCGCAAAATTCGCTATATTGGCGATGAGATTTTAAAGAAAAAATGTAAACCGGTGAAAAATATGACTCCGTCCATCGAGACATTGATCGAGGACATGTTCGACACCATGTATGAGGCCAACGGCGTTGGTCTGGCGGCTCCGCAGGTGGGAATCCTGCGCCGTGTCTGCGTGGTGGATGTAAGAGATGAGGAGCCGATCGTGCTGATCAATCCGGAGATTCTTGAGACCTCCGGAGAGCAGACTGATGACGAGGGATGCCTGAGCGTGCCGGGCAAGGTGGCGGAGGTCACAAGACCGAATTACGTGAAGGTATCTTCTCTTGACATGGATATGAATCCGGTGATTTATGAAGGAGAAGGGCTCCGGGCGAGAGCCATCCTTCATGAGATGGACCATCTGGACGGTATTCTTTACGGCGAGCGGGCCAGCGAACCTTACAGAGATTTGGAAGAAGAGGAAGAGTGGGAAGAAGAATGAGAGTAATATTTATGGGAACGCCGGAGTTTTCCGTCCCGACTCTGGAAGCGTTGATCGCTCATCATGACGTGATCGGCGTGGTGACACAGCCGGACAAGCGAAAAGGACGTGGAAAGGCTATGGCCTGCCCTCCGGTGAAGGAAACAGCGCTGAAACACAATATTTCTGTGTATCAGCCTGTAAAAGTGCGTGAGGAAGCGTTTGTGGAGACGCTTAAAGAACTGGAGCCTGACGTGATTGTCGTGGTGGCGTTCGGACAGATTCTGCCGGAAAGCATCCTGAATATTCCGAAGTATGGCTGTATCAATGTGCATGCCTCTCTGCTTCCGAAATACCGGGGAGCCGCCCCGATACAGTGGGCGGTCATCAACGGAGAGAAAGAAACAGGTATTACAACCATGTATATGGCAAAGGGATTGGATACAGGAGATATGATTGACAAGATTGTCATTCCGGTCGAGCCGAAGGAGACGGGCGAGACACTCCATGACAAACTGTCTGCCGCAGGCGGAAAGCTTATTCTTGAGACCCTGGCGAAGCTGGAAGCCGGCACGGCGGTGCGGATTCCGCAGAACGATGCCGAGAGCAGCTATGCAGGTATGCTCACCAAAGAGCTGGGAGAGATTGACTGGACAAAAAGCGCGGCGGCTATTGAGAGGCTCATACGCGGGCTGAACTCCTGGCCGAGCGCCTATACTCATATGAATGGCAAGACATTAAAGATCTGGGATGCCGATGTGGAAGCTGACCCGGCAAATGGGCAGACGGCCGTACCGGGTACTGTCACCGATGTGAAAAAGGATTGTTTCTATGTACAGACCGGCGACGGACAGCTGAAGGTCAACGAGGTACAGCTCCAGGGTAAGAAGCGGATGCCGGTGCAGGCATTCCTTCTGGGGTATCCGGTGAAAAAGGGAATGGTTTATGGCGGACAGAATTAACATGCGGGAGGAAGCGCTGAACGTCCTCATGAATATGGAAAAGACAGGAAGACTGTCTCATCTGGTCATGGGCGAAGCGCTCATGCGGCTTCAGTTTGCGCCGAAGAATGAGCGGGCGTTTTTTACTATGCTCTGCGAAGGAGTAACAGAACAGAGAATTTACCTTGATTATGTTCTGGACGCTTTCTCCAAAACCAAAATGAAGAAATGCAAACCGCTGATCCGGAATCTGCTGCGTCTGTCGGCGTATCAGATTCTGTTTATGAATGTGAGAGACGCCGCCGCCTGCAGCGAGGCGGTGAATCTTGCGAAAAAAAGGGGCTTTCGCAGTCTGTCCGGTTTTGTCAACGGAGTGCTGCGAACGCTGATTCGGGAAAAAGAGCATTTGCAGCTGCCGGACAGAGACAGCCAGCTGCCTGAATATTTGTCGATCCGTTACTCCATGCCGCAGTGGCTGGTACATTTGCTGGCAGATCAGTATGGAGAAGAAAAGACAGAAGCTATGCTGTCCTCTTTTCTCACGGCAAAGCCGACCACCATCCGTGCCTGTCAGGACAGAATTACGCCGGATGCGCTTAAAAAATCGCTGGCAGAAAGCGGAGTGATCGTGCATAATGGTCGTTATCTTCCGTATGCTCTGCAGATTTCCGGGTATAATTATCTGAATAAAATCCCGGCATTCCGAGAGGGTCTTTTCGTGGTACAGGATGAGAGCTCCATGTTTCCGGTGGAAGTTTCCGGAATCAAAGAAGGAGACAGAGTGCTTGATCTCTGTGCGGCGCCGGGAGGAAAGACATTTCACGCGGCTGCGCGCGCAGGAGTCAAAGGACAGGTAATCGCAAGAGATCTGACAGAATATAAGACAGAAATACTACAGGAAAATAATGACAGATTGAAATATTCCCAGATTATAATCGAGCAGTGGGACGCCACAGAGTACGATGCATCTCTGGAGAAGACCATGGATGTGGTGCTGGCGGATCTTCCTTGCAGCGGGCTGGGAATCATGGGACGTAAAAATGATATCAAATATCATCTGACTGCAGATCAGCTTGATGAGCTTGTGAAACTGCAGAGAAAGATTCTCGCCACAGCATGGAGGTATGTGAAACCGGGCGGAACTCTCATATTTTCCACCTGCACGCTGAACCAACAGGAAAACGTGGAAAATGTGCGGTGGATTGAGGAAAATACGCCCCTTCAGCCGGTGTCCGTTGAGGAATGTCTGCCAAAAGATCTCCGGGGACGGACTGGAAAAGAAGGATACCTGCAGCTGCTGCCGGGCATCGACGGCTGCGATGGATTTTTTGTGGCAAAGTTCACGAGGAAATAAATTGGAGGAAGAGAATGGAGAGTTGGACAGATATCCGCTCAATGAATATGGAGGAACTCACTGCCGCCGTGGAAGCGGCGGGGGAGAAGAAGTTCCGGGCAAAACAGATTTACGGCTGGCTTCACCAGAAACTGATCCGTTCCGGGGACGAGATGAAGAACGTTCCAGCAGCGTGCAGGGAGAAGATTCTCCGGGAGCATCCGCTGTACGGTGTGACGGAGGTGGAACGGTACGTATCCAAAATTGACGGAACTTCCAAGTTTCTTTTTGAGCTTTATGACGGCAATATTATAGAAAGCGTTCTGATGAAATATAAGCACGGCAATTCTGTGTGTATTTCTTCACAGGCCGGCTGCCGGATGGGCTGCCGATTCTGCGCGTCCACGCTGCTGGGGCTTTCCAGAAATCTGTATCCGTCGGAGATGCTTGACCAGATTTACGCCATACAGAGGGCGACGGGAGAGCGGGTTTCCCATATTGTAGTAATGGGAACCGGGGAGCCTTTTGATAATTTTGAGGCATTGTGCCGGATGATCGAGATGCTCACAGATGAGCAGGGACTGCATATCAGCCGCAGAAATATTACGGTGTCTACCTGCGGTCTGGTACCGAAAATATATGAATTTGCCGACAGATATCCACAGGTGACTCTGGCCATTTCTCTTCACGCGCCAAATGACGTCATGCGCCGGGAGCTGATGCCGGTGGCAAACCGGTACGCCATGAAGGAGCTCATGGAAGCTGCCGCTTATTATGTGGAAAAGACCGGCCGGCGGATTACATTCGAATACAGTCTGGTCAAAGACGTCAATGACCAGAAGGAACACGCCGAGATGCTTTCGGCTCTTGTGAAAGGCTTAAACTGCCATATTAATCTGATTCCGGTGAACCCTGTCAAGGAGAGAGAGTACAGACAGTCGGAGCAGAATCATATTCAGGCGTTTCAGCATATATTAGAAAAACATCATATTCAGGTGACAGTCCGCAGAGAGATGGGAAGAGATATCTCTGCTGCCTGCGGACAACTCAGAAAAGGATATAAAGAAAGGAGTGGGAATGGATGAAGTCCTTTGGAATCACGGATATAGGAAAGAAAAGAAAAGTAAATCAGGATTATCTTTTCTTTTCCGATGAGCCGGTGGGCTGTTTTCCAAATCTTTATATCGTTGCGGATGGAATGGGAGGACATAAGGCCGGAGATAAGGCGTCGTCTTATTCCGTGACAAGATTTGTGGAATTGGCAAAAAAGACGGAGAAGGAGCTTCCGTTTCTGTCCATGGAGAAAATATTGCAGCAGGTCAACGCCGAAGTCTTTGAGATGTCCCGGCGGGAAGAAGAGTACGCCGGAATGGGAACCACATTTGTGGCGGCCACAGTGGTGGATCATGTTGTTTACGTCATGAATGTGGGGGATAGCCGTCTGTACTATTATGACGGTACGCTCCGGCAGGTGACTATGGATCATTCTCTGGTGGAGGAACTGGTGCGCGCGGGAGAGCTTGACCGGGCGGAGAGCAGGAATCATCCACAGAAAAATATCATCACCAAAGCAGTAGGCGTATCGGATACGGTTTCGCCGGATTTCTTCATGCTGGATATTGCGGACGGCCAGAAAATTCTGCTGTGTTCGGACGGACTTTCCAACATGGTGGACGATGATAAGCTGGAAGAGATCATGGCAGAGCAGGGAGAGATGAACGAGCTGGCCCGGGAATGTGTCGATGAAGCATTGTTTTACGGCGGACTTGACAACATAGCGGTCGTTATCGCCCAGTGTGGAAACGGGAGGTGACGTTTTTGGTTCAGACAGGAATGATTTTAGGAGGAAGATATGAGATCCTTGAACATATCGGCTCCGGTGGGATGGCTGATGTGTATAAGGCAAGATGCCGCAAAACAAACCGCTATGTCGCTGTCAAAGTACTCCGGAAAGAATACAGCGAGGATGAGACTCTGGTTCGGAGATTCAACTCTGAAGCCCGCTCCACGGCGGATCTGCATCATCCCAATGTAGTGAGCATCCTGGACGAGGGCAATGATCAGGGGATTCACTACATTGTCATGGAGCTGGCCGAAGGAATGACGCTGAAGCGTTATATCCGCCGGTATGGGAGACTTTCTGTCCGGGAAACCGTGGATTTTGCCATACAGATTGCCAGCGGCATTCAGGCTGCCCACGAACATAATATTGTACACAGGGATATCAAGCCGCAGAATATCATCGTTTCCGACAGCGGCAAGATTAAAGTGACAGACTTCGGCATTGCCAAAGCGGCCACTGGCGATACCATTGCCTCCAGCACTATGGGTTCTGTGCGGTATCTGTCGCCGGAACAGGCGAGAGGCGGTTATTCCGACGCAAGAAGCGATATTTACTCTCTTGGTATCACCATGTATGAGATGGCTACAGGAAAGGTTCCTTTTGATGGAGAGAATACAGTGGCCATTGCGCTGATGCATCTGGAGGGGGAGATTGTTCCTCCGAGAAACTATTTTCCGGATATACCGGTCAGCCTGGAAAATATCATTTTAAAATGTACGAAAAAGAAGCCGGAAGCAAGATACCAGACTGCGGCGGAGCTCATTGCGGATCTGCAGCAGGTGTTTACTTCACCGGACGGCAATTACGTATATATGAGCCCGCAGGTGGATGACAGTCCGACGAAGGCACGCTCAGAAGAAGAGATTGCACAGATCAAGAAAACGCTGATGGGAGACCATGCGCCGGAAAGCGATGGAAATCCGGGAGAAGTGACCGGACAATCCACAGAGAAGGATGACGAAGATTATGACGATGACGCTTCGGTACATCCGAAGCTGGAAAAAATGATCATGGTCATCACGATAGTATTTGGCGTTTTTCTGGCATGTCTTGTCTTTTATTTTATAGGAACGTCCACGAACCTTCTGCGTTTTTCCGGCGGCAGTACGGCGGAAAGCACCACGGAGGCGATGGAAGATACCGAAGATACCGCCGATGAGACTACCACAGAAGGAACCACGGAAGCAAAAAAATACGTCACATTGCCAAGCTTTATCGGAATGACGCGGACCCGGGCGGAAAGCCAGGCGGAGGAATTAAATCTGACCGCAAAATTCGAATACGAGGACGGTGTGGATGAAGAGAGCGATTCACTCATTGTTGTGGCGCAGGGAACCGATGAAGGCCGGGACGTTCTGGAAGGCTCCACCATCACCCTGACGCTTGGAACCGATGAAGAAGAGAACACTCAGGTGGAAGTGCCGCCTCTGGTCAATTACGAGGAAGAAGAGGCAATCAGCGAGCTGGAATCTCTGGGGCTGAAAGCGGAAGTTGTCTATGCCAACAGTGATACCGTGGAGGAAGGATATGTGATCCGCCAGACGCCAAAAGGAGGCAGTATGGTGGATGAGGGATTCACTGTGACGATCACAGTCAGCCGCGGCGTTTCCCAGGTGGAGGTGCCGGACTTATACGGCGTCAGTCAGGCAGCTGCAGAGCGTGAACTGAATCGTCTGGGACTTGTCCTTGGCACGGTATCCAGTGATTACAGCGGTTCTGTCGGCGTCGGTGACGTCTTTGAACAGAGCATCGAATCGGGTACCATGGTAGATAAAGGAACGGAGGTTTCCATCACGGTCAGCCTTGGCGAACAGGAGAGCTATCATTACGCGGGAATTGTTCAGGTGTATGACTCACCTTTTGAGGAGGGAGAGACCGGAGATATTGAGCTGGTGCTGGAACAGGGTAATTCAACCCAGACCATCTATTCGGAAGAGGACGCCGATTCCGATTCCTTCCCGGTGGATGTGAGCTTTGAGAGCGACAGCGGCCGTGACGCTACGGTAATCTTTTATGTGAACGGACAGGAATACAACAGTTATCCGGTAACCTGGGAACGGGTGGCCGATTAGAGAAAGGAAAGGACGGAAAATATGACGGGGAGAATCATGAAGGGAATCGGCGGTTTTTATTATGTGGAAGTGGAAGGCGCCGGACTTTATGAATGCAGGGCAAAAGGAATCTTCCGGAATAAGAAAATGAAACCGAATGTGGGAGATATCGTAGATATTGATGTGATTTCCGAGGAAGAGAAAACAGGAAATCTCACAGTGATCCACAAGCGGAAGAACCAGCTTATCCGGCCTATGGTCGCCAATGTAGATCAGGCTCTCGTCATTTTTGCCGTTCATGAGCCGGAACCAAATTTCCAGCTTTTGAATCGTTTTCTCATCATGATGGAGAAACAGCAGATTCCCGTGATCATCTGCTTTAATAAAATGGATCTGGCGTCGGAGGAGGAGAAGGAACAACTGCAGCAGGATTATGAAAACAGCGGCTGCCGCGTTCTCTTTTCCTCTGCCAGAGAGGGCGAGGGAATCCCGGAGATCAGAGAACTGCTGCGGGGAAAGACCACGGTGATGGCAGGCCCGTCCGGCGTCGGTAAATCTTCCACATTGAATACGATCAGTCCAAAGACCCAGATGGAGACCGGCGCTGTCAGCGAGAAGATCAAGAGGGGAAGACACACAACCCGTCATTCTGAGCTCATTTATTTGGGAGAGGAAACTTTTCTCATGGATACGCCGGGCTTCAGTTCCCTCTATCTGGAGGATATCGACAAGGAAGAGCTCCGTTTTTATTTTCCGGAGTTTGCCGATTATGAGAATCAATGTCGTTTTAACGGCTGTTCCCACATCCACGAGCCGGGCTGCGCCGTAAAGCAGGCCCTCGAGGAAGGGGCTATCAGCCGGATGCGTTATGATGATTATTGTTATTTGTATGAGGAACTGGCAAATGCAAAGAAATGGTGAAAAAATGAAAGAAAAAAACTGCATATTAATTCTCACCGGCGGCAGGATCGACACAGATTTTGCCGCCGCTTATCTGAGGGACAAAAAATTTGACCGCATTATAGCGGCGGACTCCGGTCTTGCCTCATGCCGTCGGCTTCATCTGACGCCCACTGACATTCTGGGAGACTTTGACAGTCTGCGGGATGAGGGGCTGCTGGCATATTATAGAGAACAAGGGGTTCCTGTGCGGGAATTTCCGGCAAGAAAAGATTTTACGGACACGGAGCTGGCGGTGGAATACGCCATAGATTTGTCACCGGAGAAGGTCACTCTGCTGGGCGCCACAGGAACCCGGTATGACCACGCTCTGGCCAATATCGGAATGCTTGAAAAGTTGACAACATTGGGTATCTCCGGAAAAATTGTGGATAAAAACAACGAAATCGAGATGCTTTGTGGAAAAAATGAGAAAATGTACAGGAAAATACCGGAAAGGAAATTCTTCTCTCTGGTTGCCTGGGGTGGAGATGTAACGGGCATCGATCTGATAGGTTTTTCTTATCCACTGAACGATGCGACCCTTCGTCCGTCCCAGAGCCTTGGCATCAGCAATGAACTGGCAGACGAAACCGGAATCCTCCGCATGAAGACCGGGAAACTGCTGGTGATCCGGTCGGCGGATTAAAATGGGGATTTGTCGAGGTGGAACTGCGGGTTTTGATAGAATCTGAGGATGCAGGAGCAAACGAGATTTGCGACGCCGTATACACTATAGAAAAACGCAGGCGGAAAACTCTTCTCCTCCACCTCGGCAGGCTGATTATGGGAACATAAACGATACTATCCCCATGACGCCTGCGCTCACAGTCGTCGCCGACCTTTCCCGCTGTGTTTTTCTATTGAGATATGATGCCGCAAATCTCTGTCTTATTGCATCA